>DASSCU010000020.1 GCA_035697485.1 Actinomycetota bacterium | reverse complement strand
TATCGACGGCAGGGTTTGGCACCTCGATGTCGGCTCGTCTCATCCTGGGGCTGGAGCAGGTCCCAAGGGTCGGGCTGTTCGCCCGTTAAAGAGGCACGCGAGCTGGGTTTAGAACGTCGTGAGACAGTTCGGTCCCTATCCGCTGTGGGCGTAAGAGATCTGAGAGGAGCTACCCCTAGTACGAGAGGACCGGGGTGGACGAACCTCTGGTGTGCCAGTTGTCGCGCCAGCGGCACGGCTGGTTGGCCACGTTCGGGATGGATAAGCGCTGAAAGCATCTAAGTGCGAAGCCGGCCTCGAGATGAGATCTCTCACCGGGTCAACCGGGTAAGGCCCCTGGCAGACCACCAGGTTGATAGGCCGGAAGTGGAAGCACGGCAACGTGTGGAGCTGACCGGTACTAATAGGCCGAGGGCTTGACTTTCGCTCGCGCTCGCTATCGCGGTTCTTCGAGCTCTGCTCGAGGGACGCACCCTCAGAGATCTCTCCTATGATCCGTTCGCGGACCCAGGGGAACCACCGTTTCGGTGGCCATAGCGGAGGGGAAACACCCGGTCCCATCCCGAACCCGGAAGTGAAGCCCTCCAGCGCCGATGGTACTGCCAGGGCGACTTGGTGGGAGAGTAGGTCGCCGCCGGGACATCTTCGAACGAGCCGCCTGCAGGCGGCTCGTTCCGTGTCCGCCCGTCGCGCGCGGCGGCTAGCCTAGGAGGTCGATGCCCAAAGCCCTCACCCCCCGTTCCGGTGGTCACCACCGTGCCCGGTCGGCGCACCGTTCCGATCTCCCGCGCGACGTGATGGACGAGCTCCAGCGGGTCACGAAGCCCACCCAGCTCCGCGATGCCGTGTCGCGTCTGTCGCGGGCCGTCGATCTGCTCGACCGGGGCGACTCGGGAGCGGCGGCGGCCGAGGCGGCGAAGGCGAAGCAGCTGTCGCCGCGCTCGGCGGCGATCCGGGAGGTTCTCGGCCTCGCGCTCTACGGCCAGGGGCGGTGGCAGGAGGCCCTGACGGAGTTGAAGGCGTACCGACGATTCAGCGGACGCGCGGACCAGAACCACGTGATCGCCGACTGCCTACGGGCATTGGGCAAGCCGCAGGATGCGGTGCCGCTCGCCGAAGAGGAGCTGCGGGCGAAGGTTCCCAACGAGGCGAAGGCCGAGGCCGTGGTCGTGGCAGCGTCGGCCCTCGCCGATCAGGGGCGGTTCGCGGAGGCCCTGGCGTTCCTCGGCAGGGCCAAGACCCGCGAGGCGGTCTCCGAGCCGTACACGTTGCGACTGTGGTACGTGCGGGGAGACATCCTGGCGAAGGCGGGACGGAAGGACGAGGCATCCGCCGAGTTCCGGAAGATCATGCGACACGACCCCTCCGCGTTCGACGCCGCCGAACGCCTCGCCGAGCTCGAGTAGGTCAGGTGCCGGCGTAGGCAGCGAGGTGCTCGCCGGTGAGCGTGGAGCGGGCCGCGACGAGGTCGGCGGGTGTGCCCTCGAAGACGATCCGGCCGCCGTCGTGACCGGCGCCGGGGCCGAGGTCGATGATCCAGTCGCCGTGCGCCATGACCGCCTGGTGGTGTGAGATGACGATGACCGACTTGCCGGAGTCGACGAGCCGGTCGAGCAGGCCGAGGAGTTGCTCGACGTCGGCGAGGTGGAGGCCGCTGGTCGGCTCGTCGAGGGCGTAGACGTCGCCCTTCTCGGCCATCTGGGCGGCCAGCTTGAGCCGCTGCCGCTCGCCGCCTGACAGCGTGGTCAGCGGCTGCCCCAACGAGAGGTAGCCGAGCCCGACGTCGGCGAGCCGGTCGAGGATCTTGCGGGCGGCGGGTGTGCGTGCCGCGCCGTCGTCGAAGAACCCCTCAGCCTCGGTCACCGCCATCGCGAGCACTTCGGCGATGTTCCGGCCGCCCAGCGTGTACTCCAGCACCGACGCTTGGAACCGCTTTCCCTCGCACTCCTCGCAGGTGGATTCGACGGTGGCCATGACGCCCAGGTCGGTGTAGATGACGCCGGCGCCGTTGCAGGTGGGGCAGGCGCCCTCGGAGTTGGAGCTGAACAGGGCCGGCTTCACGCCGCTGGCCTTCGCGAACGCCTTGCGGATGGGGTCGAGCAGCCCGGTGTACGTCGCCGGGTTGCTCCGTCGCGAACCACGGATCGCGCCTTGGTCGATCACCACCACGCCGTCGTGGCCGGAGACCGAGCCCTGGATGAGTGAGCTCTTACCGGAGCCGGCGACGCCCGTGACCACGCAGAGCACCCCGAGGGGGATGTCGACGTCCACGTCTCGGAGGTTGTGCGTCGACGCGCTGCGGATCTCCAGCACGCCGGAAGACGGACGCACCGATCCCTTGAGGGTCGCCCGGTCGTCGAGATGTCTGCCAGTGGTGGTGTCGCTGCCGCGCAGCCCCTCCACGGTGCCCTCGAAGCAGACGGTGCCGCCCTCCGCCGCGGCACCGGGGCCGAGGTCGACGACGTGGTCGGCGATCGCGATCGCCTCCGGCTTGTGCTCCACGACGAGCACCGTGTTGCCCTTGTCGCGCAGCTGCAGCAGCAGGTCGTTCATCCGCCGGATGTCATGGGGGTGCAGGCCGATCGTGGGCTCGTCGAAGACGTAGGTGACGTCGGTGAGCGACGAGCCGAGGTGGCGGATCATCTTGGTGCGCTGTGCCTCGCCGCCGGACAGGGTGCCAGACGGCCGGTCGAGCGAGAGATATCCCAACCCGATCTCCGCGAACGAGTCGAGGAGGTGTTGCAGCCCGGTGAGCAGCGGGGCCACCGACGGCTCGTCGAGACCCCGGAGCCAGTCGGCCAGGTCGCTGATCTGCATCGAGCAGACGTCGGCGATGTGCTTCCCCTCGATCTTCGACGACCGGGCCTCCTTGCTGAGGCGGGTGCCGTCGCACTCGGGACAGGTCGTGAACGTCACCGCCCGCCCCACGAAGGCGCGGATGTGCGGCTGCAGCGCATCGACGTCCTTGGACAGCATCGACTTCTGGATCCTCGGGATCAGGCCCTCGTACGTCAGGTTGATCCCGTCGACCAGGATCTTGGTCGGCTCCCTGTGGAGCAGGTCGTGCAGTTCTCTCTTGGTGTACTTGCGGATCGGCTTGTCCGGGTCGAAGAAGCCGCAGCCGCGGAAGATGCGGCCGTACCAGCCGTCCATGCTGTAGCCGGGGATCGTGAGCGCGCCCTCGTTGAGGGACAGGCTCTCGTCGTAGAGCGCAGACAGGTCGAAGTCGGTGACCGAGCCCATGCCCTCACAGCGCGGACACATGCCGCCGAGACGGGTGAAGGTCGCCCTCTCGGTCTTCGTCTTGCCGGCGCCGCGCTCGACGGTGATCGCACCGCTGGCCTTCACCGAGGGGACGTTGAACGAGTACGCGTTGGGGGGGCCGATGCGCGGCTTCCCGAGCCTGCTGAAGAGGATGCGCAGCATCGCGTTGGCGTCGGTGGCGGTGCCGACGGTGGAACGGGGGTTGGAGCCCATCCGCTCCTGGTCCACGATGATCGCTGTCGTCAGGCCATCCAGGACGTCCACCTCCGGCCGCGACAGCGTCGGCATGAAGCCCTGCACGAAGGCGCTGTAGGTCTCGTTGATCAGCCGCTGCGACTCCGCGGCGATCGTGCCGAACACCAGCGAGCTCTTGCCCGAACCGGAGACGCCCGTGAACACGGTCAGCCGGCGTTTCGGGATCTCGACGCTGACGTCATCGAGGTTGTTCACGCGCGCGCCCTGCACGCGGATCAGATCGTGGCCGTCGGCAACGCGCAGCGCAGGCGACCGCGTGTCCTTCCTCGCAGCCCTGCTCAGAGCTCAGCTCACCGCCTTCTTCAGCAGCGCGACGATCTTCTTCTCCTCGGCGGCGGTCAACTTCGTGAGCGCCCAGGAGGTCGGCCACATGGCGCCTTGGTCGAGCTTCGCCTCGTCGCTGAAGCCGAACGTCGCGTACCTCGCGTTGAACTTCTCCGCGCTCTGGAAGAAGCAGACGATCTTGCCCTCCTTCGCATAGGCGGGCATCCCGTACCAGGTCTTCGGGGAGAGGGTCGGCGCGTTGGCCGTGACGATCGCATGGAGCCGCTCAGCCATGGCGCGATCCGATCCCTGCATCTCGGCGACCTTCGCCAGCAGGGCACTTTCCCCGTCCGCCTTGCGTGCTTCCGCCTTCAGCTCTTGGGCGCGCTCCTTCATCGCGGCCCGTTCTTCGTCCGTGAATCCCGTGGATGGCTTCCCGGTCGCCGTGGCGCGCTTGGCGGACCTCTGCGTGCCCTTCTTCGCGGGCTTCCTCTCAGCCATGTGGCAGCACCTCCTCGGGACGGTTCAGCGCAGCTCTTGGATGCGGACCAGATTGCCCGCGGGATCGCGGAACGCGCAGTCGCGGACGCCGTAGGGCTGGTCGGTCGGCTCCTGGACGACCTCGGCGTCGCCGGCCTGCACCCGCTCGAAGACGCCGTCGAGATCGGGGGTGGCCAGCAGGAGCGAGGCGTAGGTGCCTTTGGCCATCATCTCGGCGATGGTGCGGCGCTCGTCGTCGGTGATGCCGGGGGTGGCGGCCGGCGGGTACAGGACGATGGACGTGTCGGGCTGGTCGGCGGGGCCCACCGTGATCCAGCGCATCCCCTCGTAGCCGACGTCCATGCGGACCTCGAAGCCGAGGGTGTCCCGGTAGAAGCCCAGTGAGGCGTCCGGGTCGTCGTGCGGCAGGAAGCTCGAGTGGATGGTGATGTCCATGTCGGTCAGGCTACGTGCGGCTCGGAAGCCGATGCTTCTCGATTCCTGACCGGTCTGGTCACCTGTTTCGACACGCAGGCCGGCATCCCCGCCGTCGCGCGCGCCGCCTCACGCCGATAGACGCTGGGCGGCACGCCGACCAGCTCGGTGAATCGAGTGCTGAAGGTTCCCAGCGACGAGCAGCCGACCGCGAAGCAGACCTCGGTGACGCTGAGGTCGCCGCGCCGCAGCAGCGCCATCGCGCGCTCGATACGTCGCGTCATCAGATATGCGTACGGCGGCTCGCCGTAGGCGCGCCGGAACTCGCGGCTGAGGTGTCCGGCCGACATGTGCGCGCCGAGGGCGAGCGCCTCGACGTCCAACGGCTGCGCGTATTCCCGGTCGATCCGGTCGCGGACGCGACGCAGCCGCGCGAGGTCGCTCAGGCGTTGCGCCGCGGCGGGTCTGCTGGTCACCTGCGCTATCGTGCCACGTCGCACCCGAGTTGTCTGGCGCCGCTCGCGTCCCACCCACTCCGGGTCCGCTCCGCGGTGAGCTCCGATCCCGTCCTCGGCCTGTTCGGGCCTGCAGGACGCCGCGGTCGACGGACCGAACGGCTCATCCGGCCTGTGCCTCGCGTTTCCATCGCGTGCGCCAGTAGCGCGAGAGTCCGGCCGCGTTCATAGCGATCGATCCGATCGCGTCGTACCGCTGCAGATCGATCGGCCGGCCGGCCTCGGCCTGGAACTCGATCGCTGCGAGGGCACGGAGCTCGTCGGCCACTGCGGCGGTGTCGGCCTCGTGGTCCCGCTCGAGCAAGCGGCGAACCGCGGCTGACCACGACGCGATCCGCTCGGCCGCCGCATCGCACGCCGCCTCGGCATCGGGGACCGGGCCGAAATGGGACGTGAGCAGCGCGGTGGCCCGATGCGACCGGATGCGCTCGATGCTCGCGAGCCCGGCCTCGACGTCGACCTCGGGCGGGGGCAGCGCCGGCCGGAAAGCGGGACCCCAGGGCAGATGCGATCCGATCGCCTCTCCGGTGAACATGGCGCCGCTCCGACGATCGAGCAGGGCCACGTGGTGCGAGGCGTGTCCCGGCGTGTGCACCACGTCGAGGGAACGCTCGCCGAGCGCGATCACGTCCCCGTCGTCCACGCTTCGCAGCCGTCCGGGGGGAACCGGGATCGTCACCCCGAAGAACGCGTGCATCCTCTCATCGCCGTAGGTTCGTGCCGTGCTCGCGATCAGACGCGTCGGGTCCGCGAGGTGCGGCGCACCCCGCTCGTGCGCCCAGACCGTCGCTCGAGAAAAGCGCGCCGCGAGCGCCCCGGCCCCGCCCGCGTGATCGAGATGGATGTGCGTCACGACGATGTGGGCGAGGTCGTCGGGCCCGAGGCCGAGTCGTTCGAGCGCCTCCAGCACGAGCGGCACGTCCGCGCCCGGGCCCGTCTCCACGAGGGCCGGCTGGTTGCCGTGGAGCACGAACACGGCGTTGAACTCGGGCTCCCCGGTCATCAGCGTGTCGATCATCGTGACGCCATCGGCGACGTCGGTGAGCACCGGGTGTCGAGGTTCGTCGGTCACGCAGCGGAAGTCTCGCACACGGCGCAGCCGGCTTTCCGAGGCCCCGAGTCCCGATCCCGACCGAAGGGACCGTGCGCCGGTCTCCATCACACCCCCCGCGAACCGGGAGGGGGAACGGGCAACGCCGTCGTCGCGGCGTGACTCGGTGGTGCCGCCGGATCGCCGCTTCCGCGGACGGTGACCAGCCCACGATCGAGGAGTCCTTCGCCGCATCGGGTTCCTCTTCGCCGGTGTCACGATGACGTGCGGCGGTGATGGAAGGGAGTTGACGATGATCTCCACACTCACGAAGTGGGAGTACTTGGTCGTTCCTTTGGATGAAGTCGGGGGGCTCAAGAAGGGGGCTGATCTGGCCCCGAGCCGCCTGAATGGAGCTCGGCTCTCAGGGCTGGGAAGCGGTGGGTCTGTCCCTCAAGAAGGGTGATCTGGTCGCGTGGCCGGTCGTCCTGCTGAAGCGTCCGGTCGGCTAGTGGCCTATCACGCCCCCACGCATGGTGACGAGCCTGAGAGTGGCCACGGCACGACCGTGATCGAGGACCGCCGACCCAACTGCCATCCTTCACAGCGGGCCCCTGGACACGGACCATTCAGCGGACGCAGGCAACCGTCGGTCCGGCCCGCCGTTCGGAGACGGAAGCTTGACGCCGTCGCATTGACTCGGCGACTCAGCGATGCCTATCGTCGGAACCGACCGGTCCCTACCCCCCGGATCCGATGGAGGCCCTCTCATGAAGCGCTCGCTCCTCGCGATCTTCGCCCTGATCACGGCCCTCATGGTCCAGGTCGGTCCTGCGTGGGCCGACGATCGCATCTGCCGGGGAACGATCGGCTCGGTCCATATCGACGGCAACGTGATCGTGCCGAGCGGCGCGAGCTGCACGCTCCTCGGCACCCGCATCGACGACAACGTCGAGGTCGAGCGACGGGGCACGCTCGTCGCACGCGGCGTCGGCATCGGCGGCAACCTCCAGACGCAGGATCACCGTTCGGTGCTCGTCACGCCTCGACGATCGGACGGAAGGATCGCGAGATCGCGGATCGGGGGAGACATCCAGCTCGAGTCGGGCGGCCGAGGCATCGTCCGCAGGGCGGTCATCGGCGGCAACCTGCAGACCAAGCAGAACGAAGGCCGCCAGGCCGCGGTTCGCAACAGGATCGACGCCGACCTCCAGGCCTTCTCCAATGAGGGCGGGGTCCGGATCGTAGGCAACGTCATCGACGGGAACCTGCAGTGCAAGTCCAATTCGCCACCACCGACAGGCGGGAACAACCGCGTCCAAGGGGACAAGGAAGATCAGTGCAGCGATCTCTGACCGAGCCGGGCCGGTCGAACCGAAGCCTGTGACCTCGGTCTCTCCGATGTCGGAGGCTGTCGCTAGGGTTCCCCGTGACGTGACCTCCCCCTGAGGCGCGGTCAGTCGCGAGACGCCGCAGGAAGTGGAGGACGCATGGTCACCGTCAACGTCGTCGTGCTCGCGGGCACGATCTCCGCCGATCCGGTTCAGCGCCGCATGCCGTCGGGCGACGAAGTGACCGAGCTCAGGCTCTCCGTTCCGGAGACCGGCAAGCGCCTCCTGCCGCTGCCGATCGCGGCGTGGCACGCCACGGTCGGCGCTCGAGCGCTGGGCGAGATCGCCAAGGGCGATCGCGTGCTCGTGCACGGCCAGCTCGTCCGACGGTTCTACCGGAGCGGCGCCGGGGCTCGCAGCCTCACGGAGGTGGTCGCGAGCGGCATCAAGAAGCTCGATCCGCCCGATCCTGGTCCACCGGATCCGCCGTCGGGCCGGCAGCCCGATCAAGCGGCATCATGACCATGCCCGTGCGGGGCTTCGGCCAGAAGTAGGTCGACTTCTGGGGTAGTCGCTCGCCCCGCTCCACCACAGCCCGGATGCGACCGGGGGTGGTGGGGGGCAGAAGGTAGACGGCTATCGCGTCCCCACGACGAAGGGCGGCGTCGGCCTCGTGTGCGTCGGGCACGTACCGGAGGGGCCCCGCCGGATGCGTCCCGTCGAGCACCTCCCGGTGCAGGGCATCCACGGTCGGCGGCGGGCCGTCGAGCCGCCGGACCCGGTACGTGACGGCGCCGTCCGCATCGATCGTGCCGACGCCGATCGTCCGCTCGTCGTCGTCGAGGACGGCGAGGGTGGCGTCGAGCCCCGGCGCCTCGTCACCGCTCTCATCGGGCGGTACTCCCGCCAGCTGCTCGCGATGGAACGGCAGCACGGGCAGATGCTCCGCGGCGGCGTCGACCACGAGCGTCAGCACGGCGTCCCACGGTCCCGGGCCGTCGTGGAGGCGTCGTTCGTCCCGGTAGTGCAGGGCGGTCGTGTACCGATGGTGTCCGTCGGCGATCAACAGGTGCTCGTCGGTCAGGTGAGCGAGATCCACATCGTCGGCCGGCACCGGCCACATGCGGTGGCGCACTCCCTGCTCGTCGATCGCCTCCGATGACCGTTGAGTGGCCCGCGGGTCGCGCACGGCCGCGTCGAGCCGGTCGTCGGGCCCATCGATCGTGCCGTACACGGGCGAGAGATGGGTTCGCGTGGCCCGCAACAGCGCGAGGCGGTCCTGCACGGGGCCCTGCGACACGTGCTCGTGCGGCAGCACGGTGCCGCCCCAGTCCTCGAGCGTCATCGCGCAGATCAGACCGCGGATCGTGCGTTCCGCGAGCGCGGCGTGCGGCGCCTCGGGCGGGGTGGTCATCTCGTAGGCGTAGTAGCAAGGCTCGCGCGAGCGCCGGAGCGCTCCGCGCCGCTCCCAGTCGGTGAGCAGGTGCGCCGCCCTCGAGTAACGGCTGCCCGGGTCGGCGGGGTCATCGGAGCCTTCCGCCAGGTCGAGGTGGACCACGCTGAACGGGCTGGCGCGCAGGTACTCCAGGCGCCGACGGTCGCTGATAACGTCGTACGGCGGGGCCGTGACGCGGGCGAGGGGACCGGCGACCTCGGCATCGAACACGAGCCCGAGGAACGAAGAGAGGCGAGGCACGCACCTTGTATAGCAGGCAGGTGTCGCCCGACGACGGCGGCTTGGGCATCGGACCCGATCGATGATCGCCGACGCGTATGAGGCGTTCCTGTTCGACCTCGACGGGGTGCTCTATCGAGGGGCGGATCCTGTGCCGGGTGCGGCCGAGTCGCTCACCCGCCTGCGGTCGCTCGGCAAGGGCATCGCGTTCGTCACGAACAACTCCGGTCGTACCCCCGAGCGGGTAGCAGAGCGACTGCGTTCGGTGGGGGTCGACGCCGACGCCGGCGAGGTCGAGACGTCGGCCCTGACGACGGCTGCGGTGCTCGCCGAGCGAGGGATCGGCCGGGCGTTCGTCGTCGGCGAGGTCGGCGTGGTCGACGCGCTGTCGGAGGCCGGTGTCGAGGTGGCCACGGGGGAACCGGATACCGTCGACGCCGTGGTGGTCGGGTGGGACCGCAACGCCGATTACACGAAGCTGCGCGTCGCCTCGGTCCTGGTCCAGCGCGGTGCCCGGCTCGTGGCGACGAACCCCGACGCCTCGTTCCCGGCCGCCGATGGGACGAAGTGGCCGGGTGCGGGGGCGCTGCTCGCCGCGATCGAGACCACGACCGGGGTGCGGGGAGAGGTGATCGGCAAGCCGTACGCGCCCCTGCTACTCGCTGCCCACGCACGCGCCGGCGGCGGCCGGCCGCTCCTGATCGGCGACCGCCTCGACACCGACATCGCCGGCGCGGCCGGCCTCGGGTGGGATTCGCTCCTCGTGCTCACCGGCATCAGCGGGGCTCGTGATCTGGAGGGGTCGCCCGTGCGTCCGACCTACGTCGCCGACGACCTGCGAGGTCTGTTCGCCGAGGGCTCGTGAGCTTCGGCGTGGCGCGCGCGGCGGGAGGCAGCCCGCACCCCCGGTATGCTGGCGAGCAACAACGACGATCGCGAAAGGACCTCCCGATGTTCATCGACGACCTCCGCAGGACCGTGGAAGGACTGCTCGGCACGCTGACCCCCTCCAAGGCGCAGCAACTCGCCAAGGACATGCTGGAGCCGGGCGCCGCGAAGGAACAGGTCGCCAAGACGACCGCCGATCTCCTCGAATGGTCGCATTCGAACCGTGAACGCATCTCGGCCTTCATGCAGCGGGAGGTCTCCGAGCAGCTCAAGGCGGTCGGAGGCGTGGCGTCGCAGGCCGAGCTCGATGCGTTGAAGAAGCGCGTGCGCGATCTCGAGCGCGCCGCAGGCATGACCGCCTCGGGCAGGGCCAAGAGCAGGAAGTCGACGTCGACGAAGAAACGCACCACCCGGAAGGCGACCTCGGCGAAGACCGTCGCACCCACGACGGTCACGGCCACGCCGCCCGCATCCGACGCCTGACCCGGATGCGACGACGGTGACCCGACGTCGCCTCGACACGGAGCTCGTCCGTCGCGGCCTGGTCACCTCGCGGGCGGAGGCCCAGGAGGCCGTGCGGTCGGGGCTCGTGCTGGTCGCCGGGTCGAGGGCGACGAAGACGTCGACGCTCGTGGCCGACGACGTCCCGGTCGAGCTGGCTGGCCCCGCCCGTCGCTTCGTCTCCCGAGGCGGCGACAAGCTGACGGCGGCGCTGACGCGGTTCCGAGTCGATCCCACAGGGCTCGACTGTCTGGACGCCGGCGCCTCGACGGGCGGGTTCACCGACTGCCTGCTCCGGGCGGGCGCCCGGCACGTGGTCGCCGTCGACGTGGGCTATGGGCAGCTCGATTGGCGCCTCCGTGAGGACGACCGCGTAACGGTGCTCGAGCGCACGAACGCGCGCGGACTCACGGTCGACGCGTTGCCCTACCGCCCGCAGCTCGTGGTCGCCGATCTCTCGTTCATCTCCTTGCGATCGGTCCTCCCGGCACTGAGCGGGGTCGCCGCCGACGACGCTCGGGCCGTGTTCCTGGTCAAGCCTCAGTTCGAGGCCGGACCGGCCGACGTGGGGAGCGGCGGCGTCGTCCGCGACCCCGACGTGTGGACGCGGGTGCTGTCGGCGGTGGCAGGAATGGCCGCCGACGCCGGATTCGCGCCGCTGGGGGTGATGGCCTCGCCGGTGCGGGGCCCCGCCGGCAACGTGGAGTTCCTGCTCTTCGCCCGACGCGGCTCGCCGCCGGCCACGATCGACGTCGAGGCCGCCGTCGCCGAAGGGCGGAAGGTGGCGGCATGAGCCGGGTCGGGGTCGTGATGCACCCGAAACGGCAAGCCGCGATCGTGGCGGCTCGGACGCTCCGCGAGGCGATCGAGCGTGAGGGCGGCACGACGGTGCTGCTCGCCGACGAAGGCGACTCGCCGCAGGTCGGCGAGGCGTTCGACCTGGTGGTGAGCGTCGGAGGCGACGGAACGTTCCTGCGGGCGGCGTACGCTGCCTCGCATATCGGCTGTCCGGTGCTCGGGGTCAAGGTGGGGCGCATGGGGTTCCTCACCGAGGTCGAGCCCGCCGACGCCCTGCCGCTGGTCCGAGCCGTGCTGGACGGGCGGGCCCGGGTGGAGGAGCGGCTCGCGCTCACCGTCGAGCCGGTCTCGGGCGCCGACTTCCCCCCGCAGTGGGGTTTGAACGAGGTCATGGTCGAGAAGCACGCGCGGCATCGGCTCGTGCGGCTGGCCGTGCAGGTCGACGGGGTCTACGTGACGACGTTCTCGGCCGACGGGGTGATCGTGGCCACCCCGACCGGCTCAACCGCGTACTCGTTCTCGGCGAGGGGGCCGATCGTGAGCCCGAGTGTGGATTCACTCGTGCTCACGCCGATCGCCGCCCACATGGTCTTCGACCGTTCGTTCGTGCTGAGCGCGGCGAGCCAGGTGCAGCTCGAGGTGATGGGCGAGGAGAGCGGGGTGCTCTCGGCCGACGGTCGCCGGAGCATCGAGCTGCCGGTGGGCTCGATCGTGCGGATCCGCGCGTCTGGGCGCGCCGCCCACCTGGTGCGTCGCGAGGCCGCGCCGGAGTTCCTCTCGCTCGTGAGGGAGAAGTTCGGGTTGCCGGGAGAGGAGGGCGAGCGTCCCGGCGAGCCCGACGCCGACGATGTCGGCGCGGGGGGCTAGGATGCGCGCGTGCTTCGCGAGCTCCACATCTCGGGGCTGGGGGTCATCGACGACCTCGACCTGCCGCTGCACCCGGGCCTGAACGTCCTGACCGGGGAGACGGGGGCAGGCAAGACGATGATCACGGTCGGTCTCTCCCTCGCGCTCGGCGCTCGAGCGTCCTCCTCGCTCGTCCGCGAGGGCGCGAGCGCCGCGCGGGTGCAGGCGTTGTTCGACGTGACCGCCGCGTCGCCCGATGCGACGTCCTCGCTCGAGGACTGGGCCGAGGACGGCGACGTGCTGCTGGCACGTGCGGTGCCGGTCGAGGGCAAGGGGACCGCACGCATCGGCGGGCAGATCGCGACGGCCTCCGCACTGACCACGCTCGGCGCCTCGCTGGTCGAGGTGCACGGCCAGCATCAGTCCCAGCGGCTCCTCGAGCCCGCCGTGCAGACCGCGTTCCTCGATCGGTTCGCCGGCGACGAGCACCTCGACGCGGTCGTCGCCTATCGCGAGGCGTTCGAGGCGTTGCGGGCGACGACGGTCGCCCTGGAGCGGCTCCAGGTGGCGGCGCGCGATCGCGAGCGTGAGCTCGATCTCCTCGCCTATCAGGTCCGCGAGATCGAGGCGGTCTCGCCTCAGGCCGAGGAGTCCGAGCGGCTGGCCGCCGAGGAGGCGCGGCTCGGCCACGTCGAGCGCCTGCTCGAGGCGGCCGGTACGGCCGAGGCGGCGCTCGGCGGTGATGACGGCGCGGCCGACGCGCTCGGCGTGACCGCGCGGGCGCTCGACGATGCCGGCTCGCTCGACGCGACGGCGGGCGAGCTCGCCTCCAGGAGCGCGACCATGGCGATCGAGGTCGCCGAGCTGGCCCGTGACGTGCGTTCCTATCGGGAGTCGCTCGCGCCCGACCCGCAGCGTCTGCAGCAGGTGCGTGAACGCGTCGGCGCGTTGAAGGCGCTGCAGCGCAAGTATGGCGAGACCGATGCCGACGTCGTGGCGTTCATGAGCGAGGCATCGGCCCGGCTCGCCGAGCTCGCGGGCGCCGACGAGAGGATCGTGGAACTCGAGCAGGCGGCGGCAGCGCTGGACGAGCGTCTGACGGCGCACGCTGCGATCGTGACGTCGGGAAGGGCCGGGGCGTCCCGGCGGCTGTCCGCCGCGATCCGACGCGAGCTCGAGGAGCTGGGCATGCCCGGCGCCGTCGTGGACGTGGCCCTCGAGCCCTCGGCGAAGCCCGGTCCGACGGGGGCCGAGCGCGTCGAGCTCCTGTTCGCCGGCGGCCCGGAGGTGTCGCCGATGCCGCTGGCCAAGGGCGCCTCGGGCGGCGAGCTGTCGCGCACGATGCTGGCGTGTCGCAGCGTGCTCGCCGACCTCGACGACGTGCCGACCCTGGTGTTCGACGAGGTCGATGCCGGCATCGGTGGCCGCGCGGGTCTCGCCGTCGGACGGCGGCTCGCCCGGCTCGCCCGCGACCGCCAGGTGCTCGTCGTCACGCACCTGCCGCAGATCGCGTGCTTCGCCGACCGCCACGTCCGGGTGACGAAGGAGCATGGGACCGCGGCGGTCGAGCTGCTCGATGGCGGCGAACGGGTGCGCGAGCTGTCGAGGATGCTGGCCGGGCTCGACGAGAGCGCCAGCGCGGTCTCCCATGCCGAGGAGCTGCTGTCAGAAGCCGAGAAGGTGAAGGCGACCGCGTAGCACGGTCCGCGATCCGTGGGGATGTTTCCGGTCGAAGTGGCTCGGAGCGTCGGAGCCCTCTGCTAGAGTCGGGTCCCGTGGTGAGGGAGCAGCCCAAGTACATCTTCGTCACGGGTGGAGTGGCCTCCGGACTCGGCAAGGGCATCACCTCCGCCTCCCTCGGACGGCTCTTCAAGGCGCGCGGCCTGAAGGTGGTCATCCAGAAGCTCGACCCCTACGTCAACGTCGATCCCGGGACGATGAACCCGTTCGAGCACGGCGAGGTCTTCGTGCTCGACGACGGCGCCGAGACCGACCTCGACCTCGGTCACTACGAGCGGTTCCTCGATGCCGACCTGCATCGAGGGTCGAACTTCACGACGGGGGCCGTCTACTCGAGCGTGATCGCGAAGGAGCGTCGCGGCGACTACCTCGGCAAGACGGTGCAGGTGATCCCGCACATCACCGACGAGATCAAGGAGCGCGTGCGGGCGCTCGCCGAGACCGAGGCGGCCGACCTGGTGATCGTCGAGATCGGCGGTACGGTCGGCGACATCGAGTCGCTGCCGTTCCTCGAGGCGATCCGGCAACTGCGCAACGAGATCGGCCGTGATCGTTGTGCGTTCGTGCACGTCTCACTGATGCCGTTCATCGGGCCGAGCGGCGAGCTGAAGACGAAGCCCACGCAGCACTCCGTGAAGGAGCTACGAGCGCTCGGTATCCAGCCCGACGCGATCGTCTGCCGTTCCGATCGGCCGATCGGGCGCAACCTGAAGGAGAAGATCTCCCTGTTGTGCGACGTGCCGATCAGCGGCGTGATCAGCGCCCCCGACGCCCCGTCGATCTACGAGGTACCGCTCGTGCTACATCGCGAGGGCCTCGACATGGAGCTGGCGAACCACCTGCGAGTGCACACCGAACCCGATCTCGCCGAGTGGGACGGGCTCGTCGAGCGGATCCATGCGGCGAACGAGCCCGTCACGATCGCGGTCGTGGGCAAGTACGTGACCCTGCGTGACGCGTACCTGTCGGTGATGGAGGCGCTGTACCACGGCGGGTTCCACCACGGCGCCGACGTGCAGATCCGGTGGGTCGCCTCCGACGACCTCGGGGGCGGGGCGACCGAAGAAGCGCTGCGCGATGTCGACGGCGTGCTGATCCCCGGTGGGTTCGGCATCCGCGGTGTCGAGGGCAAGGTCGCCGCCGTGCGTTTCGCGCGCGAGCACGGGGTGCCCTTCCTCGGCATCTGCCTGGGACTCCAGTGCGCCGTGATCGAGTACGCCCGTCACGTGATCGGGCTCGAGGGCGCGAACTCGAGCGAGTTCGACCCCGCCACGCCGCACGCGGTGATCGACCTGCTTCCGGAGCAGAAGGACGTCACCGACCTCGGCGGGTCGATGCGGCTCGGCGCCCAGCCTTGCCACCTCGTGCCGGGCACCAAGGCCGCCGAGGCATACGGCGAGCCGGTCGTGTACGAGCGGCACCGCCATCGATGGGAGGTCAATCCCGCCTACCACGAGCAGCTCGAGGCCCATGGCCTCGTGCTCTCGGGCAACTCCCACAACGGCCGACTGACGGAGATCATCGAGCTGCCCGACCACCCCTTCTTCGTAGCGGGGCAGTTCCACCCGGAGCTGCGGTCGCGGCCAACGCGTCCGCATCCGCTCTTCCGAGACTTCGTCGGCGCCGCCCAGACCTTCCGACGCTCGCGCGTCGAGCGCTCATTATCGACCACGGGATAGAGCGCGCGGTGCCCGAGCCGCTCGCCGCACGCACCGCGTTCCAGGGCTCGTTCGTACGGGTCGACGTCGAGGAATGGGCCGACCTTGGTCCGTGGGAGGTCGTCCGCCGCCACGACGCGACCGCCGTGTTGCCGGTGACCCCTGGCGATCGCGTCGTGCTCGTGCGGCAGTTCAGGCCGGCGGTCCGCCAGGTGATGACCGAGGTGCCGGCCGGCATCCTCGACGTCGACGGCGAGGACGCCCTGAGCGCCGCGGCTCGCGAGCTCTACGAGGAGACCGGCTACCGCCACACGGCGATCGAGTTCCTGGGTGGCATCTATCCGACCGTCGGCTCGAGCGACGAGTACGTGCACCTGTTCTGGGCGCGCACCGAGGCGGAGCCGTCGGGTCCGGTCGAACCGGGGATCGAGCTCCTGCTCGAGCCGTTCCAGCGCATGGTGGACGCCGCGCGCTCGGGCCGGGTCCGCGACGCCAAGACCGCGGTGGCGCTGCTGATGGCAGCCGGCCGGCCGGCGTTGCCACAGGCGTGAGGCCGCGAGCCTGAGCCCGGTTCAGTACGCTTGCCCCGGAAGGGCGCCGGCGGATCCGGGTGGTCGCCGGGCCGCCGAGGACGAGGAGGCGACCGCGCGTGGACGTCGGGATCCCGAAGGAAGTCAAGGACAACGAGTACCGCGTCGCCGCGACCCCCGAGGGGGTGCGCGAACTCGTGCGGGCCGGGCACCGGGTCGTGGTCGAGACGTCCGCGGGCGTCGGATCCGCGATCACCGACGAGCAGTACGACGTCGCCGGCGCCGAGATCGTGGGGGATGCCGATGCGGTGTTCGCCGCGGCCGAGATGATCGTGAAGGTCAAGGAACCTCAACCGGAGGAGTACGAGCGGTTCCGTGCCGGACAGGTGCTGTTCACCTACCTGCACCTGGCGGCCGACGAGCGGCTGACGAGGTTCCTCGCCGAACGCCACGTCACCTCCGTCGGCTACGAGACCGTGCAGACCGACGACGGCCGGCTGCCGTTGCTGGCGCCGATGTCGGAGATCGCCGGCCGGATGGCACCGCAGGAGGGCGCGACCTGCCTCGAACGCCCGCGCGGCGGCCGCGGGGTGCTGATGGGCGGAGCCTCGGGTGTCGCCCCCGCCAGGGTGGTCGTGCTCGGGGCGGGCATGGCGGGAGCGAACGCGGCACAGATCGCGGCGGGCATGGAGGCGGAGGTGACCGTGGTCGACCGCAACGTCGACCGGCTCCGCGAGATCGACCGAGTCTGGCACGGACGCATCCAGACAGTGATGAGCTCGGCACTCGCGGTGGAGCGCCTCGTTCTCGATGCAGACCTGGTGGTCGGCGCCGTGCTCGTCCCGGGGGCGAAGGCTCCGCATCTGGTCACCGCCGAGACCGTGTCGGCGATGCAACCCGGATCGGTGCTGGTCGACATCTCGATCGACCAGGGCGGCTGCTTCGAGACATCACACGTCACGACCCATTCCGATCCCACGTTCGTCGTCCACGGGGTCGTGCACTACTGCGTCGGCAACATGCCCGGGGCCGTGCCACGGACGTCGACCTATGCCCTCACGAACGTGACGCTGCCCTACGTCGTCGCGATCGCCGACCAGGGGCTCGACGAGGCGGTCCGCGCCGACCCGGCGCTCGCCCTTGGGGTGAACGTCTTCGGCGGCGCGATCACGAACGACGGGGTGGCGGCGGCCCACGGGCTCGATGCCGTGCCGCTCGAGCGACTCATCGGCGCCGGGGCCGGCTAGGCGACCGGGCGACGGGCCGAGGATGGCCATGACCACGTCGATCGAGACCGAGGTCGTCCGCTACCTCGACCATCTGACCGTGGAGCGGGGCCTCTCCGAGCACACGATCGCCGCCTACCGTCGCGACCTCGCGCGGTACACCCGCTTCCTCGCCTCACGCGACGTGGTCGACCCGGCGAAGGTCGACGAGGCGCTCGTGCGATCGTTCCTGGCGTCGATCAGCGCCAGCACGCACGGTGACGAGCGGCCCTACCGGGCGACGTCGGTGGCCCGCGCTCTGTCGTCGGTGCGATCGTTCCACCGGTTCCTGGTGCGCGAGGGCGTGACCGACCGCGACCCAGCGGTGGGGGTGGCCCAGCCGAAGCTGCCGCGCTCGCTGCCGCATCCGCTCACCGTCGACGAGGTGGATCGATTGCTGGCGGCTCCCGATCCGTCGACCCCGGCGGGCCGGCGCGACCGCGCGATCCTCGAGCTCCTGTACGGCTCGGGCTTGCGCATCTCCGAGCTCACGGGGCTCGACGTCGACGACGTGGACCTCGAGGAGGGCTCCGTGCGGGTGCTCGGCAAGGGCGGGAAGGAGCGCGATGTCCCCGTCGGGCGCTACGGCCGGGATGCGGTGCAGGACTACCTCACGACGGCCCGTCCGGCGTTCGTATCCGGCCGGGCGCGGGGGGCGCTGTTCCTGAACCAACGAGGTGGTCGTCTGTCTCGCCAGAGCTGCGATCGCATGGTGCGGGCCGCCGCTCGTGCGGCCGGCATCGATCGCCACGTCTCGTTGCACACCCTGCGCCATTCGTTCGCGACGCACCTGCTGGAGGGGGGCGCCGATGTGCGCGTCGTGCAGGAACTGCTCGGGCATGCGAGCGTGGCCACCACGCAGATCTACACGTTGGTCACCCGGGAGCACCTGCGTGAGGTCTACTACACGTCGCACCCTCGAGCGCGGCGGCCACCCGAAGGGGCAGGCGCTCGCTCGACCGGCGCGACCGGTCACCGTCAGGAGGCACACGATGGATGAGTCCACCACCGCTTCGTTGCGGGCGGCGCTCGACGACCAACGAGCGCACCTTCGCGAGGAGATCACCGCCCTCGGGGCCGATCCGGACTCCGACGAGGTGACGTTCGTGGACGACTCCGGATTCGCCGACCGGTCTCACAACACCGAGGAGCGCTCGCGCCTGATCTCGGTGGCGCGAGCGCTGCGCTCCAACCTGCGTGACGTCGACGGAGCGCTCGCCAAGATGGATGCCGGCACCTACGGCCGGTGCGAGCGGTGTGGCCGTGAGATCGCGCCGGAGCGCCTGGAGGCGCTCCCGTGGGCGATGCTCTGCATCGACTGCAAGCAGGACGGGATCGGCGCGTGAGCGAGCCGATGGCGCTTCGCCTCGAACCCCTCGTGCCGAGGGTGCTGGTCGTCGTGTGCGATTCCTGGGGCGTTGGCGGCGCGCCCGACGCCGCGGCCTATGCAGACGAGGGTTCCGACACCCTGGGGAACACGTCGCGCGCCGTCGGCGGCATCCACGCGCCGGCGCTGGAGTCGCTCGGTCTCGGCCTGCTCACGAGCATCGAGGGGGTGGCCCCCCGGGCGGACGCGGGCACGGCGCACGGATGGGCCGTCGAACGCTCCGCCGGCAAGGACACGACCACCGGGCACTGGGAGATGATGGGCATCCGCCTGGACGAGCCCTTCCCCCTGTATCCCGACGGATTCCCCCCTGAGATCGTGGAGCCGTTCGAGCGGGCGATCGGGCATCAGGTCCTGGGGAACGAGCCCGCGTCGGGCACGAAGATCATCGCGCGCCTCGGCGAGGAGCATCTCGCCACGGGTGACCCGATCGTGTACACGAGCGGCGACTCGGTCTTCCAGATCGCCTGTCACAAGGCCGTCGTGCCGCTCGACCGCCTCTACGAGTGGTGCCGCATCGCGCGGGAACTCCTGGTGCCCCCGCATCGCGTTGGCCGGGTCATCGCGCGGCCGTTCGAAGGCGAACCGGGCGCATTCGTCCGCAGTCCCGAGCGTCGCGACCTCTCCGTGCCGCCGCCCGGCCCCACCGTGCTCGACGCCCTCCTGGCGGCGGCCGTGCCCGTCTACGGCGTGGGGAAGATCCAGGACATCTTCGACCGACAGGGAATCTCCGAGGCGTGCTACTCGGACTCGAACGACCACGGCGTGGACCTCACCGTCGAGTACCTGGGGCGGCCAGCCCCTTCGTTCGTGTTCACGAACCTCGTGGACTTCGACTCGAAGTACGGGCACCGCAACGACCCGACTGGCTACGCGGCCGCGGTGGAGGCGTTCGACCGGCGGCTCCCCGAGCTGATCGAGTCGCTCGACGGCGGCGTGATGCTGATCACGGGCGACCATGGCTGTGACCCCACGACCCCACCCACCGACCATTCACGGGAGCGGACCCCGCTGCTCGCTGCCGGCGTTCCCGGCGGTGCCTACGAGATCGGGGTCCGCGACGGTTTCGGGGATCTCGGTTGCACGGTCGCGACGCTCCTCGGGGTGCAGGTCGAGGGTTTGGTCGGGTCGAGCTTCACCGATCGACTGGGCTTCGGCCCGCTATCGGAAGGAACGTCAGGTGGAGGGTGAGCCCAGGGGTTGGTGCAGGGGATCGGTGAGGCATCGATGACCGTCAGCGATCCTCGCCAGATCGTGGCCTCGAAGCGCGACGGGCACACCCTGGCTGCCGACGAGGTCGAGGCGTTCGTCGAGGGTTACACGCGGGGCGAGATCGAGGATGCGCTGGCGTCGGCGTTCTTGATGGCCTGCCTGCTGCGAGGCATGGACGGGGCGGAGACGCTCGCCCTCACCCGCGCGCTGATCGCCTCGGGTGACACGGTGCGCTTCAGCGGCCTCGACCGCCCGACGGTGGACAAGCACTCGACCGGTGGTGTGGCCGACGGCGTCACGCTCGTCTTCGCGCCCCTCGCGGCGTCGCTGGGCCTGGCGGTGGCGAAGCTGTCGGGCCGGGGGCTGGGGCACACCGGCGGCACGCTCGACAAGCTGGAGTCGATCCCGGGCCTGCACACCGACCTCGAGCCGGAAGCGATGACGCGCCAGGTGCGGGAGATCGGGTGTGCGGTGGCGGCCCAGTCACCGAGGCTCGTTCCGGCCGACGGCCGCCTGTACGCCCTGCGCGACGCCACCGCGACCGTGCCGTCGATCCCGCTGATCGCGGCGAGCGTCATGTCGAAGAAGTTGGCCGTGGAGACCGATCTGATCCTGCTGGACGTGAAAGCCGGCGCCGGCGCATTCATGAAGACACCCGAGGACGCTGAGGCGCTCGCGGAGGCATGCCTGGGGCTCGCGCGAGGGTGGGGCCGTCAGGCCCGAGTGGCGGTCACCGACATGGAGCAGCCTCTCGGCGACGCCGTGGGCAACGCGCTCGACGTCGTGGAGGCGGTCGAGGTGCTGCGGGGTGAGCATCGCGGGCGCCTGCGCGAGCTGGCGATCGCGTTCGCGGCGCGCGGCCTGTCGGTGACGTCCGGCCGCGATCTCGACGCCGCGGCGAGCGACACCGAGCGAGCGCTCGACGACGGATCGGCGCTCGAGCGCTTCCGCGCGATGGTCGAAGCGCAGGGGGGCGACCCGAGGGTGGTCGACGACCCCGTCGGCGTGCTGCCCCATGCGCCGGTCGTCGTGCCGATCGAAGCCGACCGCGCCGGTACGCTCGCCCGGATGGCGACCGAGGACATCGGCGTGGCGAGCGGGGCGCTCGGGGCCGGTCGCATGCGCAAGGGTGATCAGATCGACCCGGCGGTGGGTATCGTGGTGCGCTGCAAGATCGGCGACCGGCTCGACGCCGGACAGCCGATCGGGCAGGTTCATGCGCGTGACGACACCGCCGCGCGTGAGGCCGCTCGCCAGGTCCTGGATGCGCTCGTGCTGCATGAGGGGCCGGTGCAGCCGCCGCCACTTGTGCACATGTGGCTCGAGTGAGGAGACGAGGCCGTGGGCAACTTCACCGCGCGGGGCATCGGCCTGGCGGTGTTCATGCTGGTCTCGCTCGCGATCGGCATGGCCGTGCGCGAGTACGCCAGAGCGTCCACCGCGGCGAGGCTGCACGATCCCACGCCGCGCCTGTGGGGTCGGCTGACCTTCAACCCGAAGGCGTGGTTCGAGCCGTTCGGGAGCGGGCTGGTCCCGGTGCTGATCGCGGTGCTGTGGTCCGTGCAGGTGCTCGTGATCCCAGCGGCGTACGGGAAGCCGGCCCCGGTGGACCCGAGCTACCTTCGGCGGACGCGCGATCTGGTCCTGGTCTCGCTCGCGGGACCGGTCGCGAACCTTACGCTGACGATCGTCGCCGGCCTGGCGGTGCGCATCGGGGGACTCCCGCTCGAGACAGCCCGCCCCGTGGTGGTCTTCGCGTTCACCAACGCGGCCCTGGTCGTGTTCCATCTCCTGCCGATCCCCGGCCTCGACGGTGCCCGCATCGTGGGACTGCTGCTCCCGCCGCAGGCGCGCGAGGTGTACCGCAACGCCGACAAGTACCTCCCGCTGTTCGTGCTGGTCGCCCTGTTCGTCTTCTCCACGCTCATCCTCGGGTTCCTCACCACGATCACGAGCGCGATCTGTGACGCAGCCACCGATCTCACCTGCCGGGCGGTCATGCAGCTGCCCTGACGCGCGACCTCGCTCGGCCGCCCTCGACGGATCGGGGACATGCCCGCGCTATCATCCCCGGCATCGACCAGCCCGTCGCCGCCTCGACGCAGTCCGCCACGCGTTCGCGCGTGCTCACCGGCTATCGCCCCACCGGGCCGCTCCACGTCGGTCACTGGGCCGGAAACATCGAGAGCATGCTCGCCTTGCAGGCCGATCCGTCGCGCGAGTGCTTCTTCTTCCTCGCCGACTGGCACATGCTGAACACCCACTACGACCGCACCGACGAGCTGCCGGGATTCGTGCACGAGCTCGTGCTCGATTGGCTCGCGGCCGGCATCGATCCGGAACGCGCCACGGTCTACCGCCAGTCCGACCTGCCCGAGGTCGCCGAGCTCGCGCTCCTGCTCGGCACCATCACGCCGCTCGGCTGGCTCGAGCGTGTGCCGTCGTTCAAGGAACGCCTGCGCGACATGGCCGAGCGCGACGTCGCGAACTACGGGCTGCTCGGCTATCCGGTGCTGCAGACCGCCGACATCGCGATCGTGCGGGGAGCGCTGGTGCCGGTCGGGGAGGACCAGGTCGCCCACCTCGAGGTCAGCCGGGAGATCGTGCGACGGTTCAACCGCCTCTACGGCGACGTGCTCGTCGAACCGCAGCCGCTGCTCTCGGAGACGCCGCTGATCCCGGGATCCGACGGCCGGAAGATGTCGAAGTCGCTCGACAACGCGATCTGGGTGCGCGACGAGGAGGACGAGATCCGGGCGAGCGTGCGCTCGTTCATCACCGATCCCCTGAAGGTGCGGCGCGGCGACCCGGGCCGGCCCGAGATCTGCCCGATCTTCGCGCTGCAGCGGAAGTTCTCGCCCGAGCGCATCGGCGAGATCGAGGCGGGGTGTCGTTCGGGCGAGCTGGGGTGCGTCGACTGCAAGACGATCCTCGCCGACCACTTGATCGAGCACTTCCGGCCCTATCGGGAGCGCCGCACCGAGCTGGCCGCCGAGCCAGAGCTCGTGGAGCGCGTGCTCGCCGAGGGCGCCGAGCAGGTGCGACCGGTGGCGCGCGCGACGCTCGCGGCGGTGCGAGAGGCGATGCATCTGTCGTGAACGGCGGCCCGGAGTGACGCGATGAGCGAGACCGCCGCCTCGGCGCCCGCGACGACGGGGGAGTTCGCGGTTGAGCTGCCTGTCTTCACGGGTCCGTTCCGGCTGCTCGCCGAGCTGATCCTGGAGCAGAAGGTCGACGTGTGCGACATCGCCGTCGCCACGGTGACCGATCGCTACCTCGCACACGCGAAGGACGCCGAGGGCTGGAACCTCGAGGAAGCCACGTGGTTCCTCGCCGTCTGCGCGGTGCTGTTGGAGCTGAAGGTGTCGCGACTGACCCCCAAGCACGCGGAGCTCGACGAGGACGATCTGCTGGGCGGGTCGCCCGACCTCGCGTACGCGCGGTCGCTCGAGCTCGCCGCGTTCCGCAAGGTCGCGCTGGAGATCGCGCGCCGGCTCGAGGACGAGGCGGGATACTTCGCCCGCGACGTCGGTCCCGGACCCGAGTTCTCGCACCTGTACCCCGACCCGATGACGCACCTGCGACCCGAGCAGCTGGCGACGATGGCTGCGGCGCTGCTCCGGCCCCCACCGACCCTCGATCTGTCCCACGTGACGCCGGTGCGCTACACGGTGGCGGAGGCGATGACCACGTTGGAGGAGCGGATCACGGGCATCGGCCGTGGAGCGACGTTCCGCGACCTGGTCGCCGACTGCGACGAGCGGATCCATGTGGTCGTGCGGTTCCTGGCGATCCTGGAGCTGTACCGTGAAGGGAAGGTCGAGCTCGCGCAAGCGGAGACCTTCGGCGACATCGACGTCGCGTGGACGGCGTGAGGTCGTTGGTTCGATGAGCGATCGCGACGACCGGTCCGCACCGACGCGAGACACCCGCGCTCTCGAAGCGCTGTTCTACGTCTCCGACGAGCCACTCACGGCCTCGGTGCTCGCCCAGGCCCTCGGCGTCGGTCGCCGCGATGCCGAGGCGCTGTGCGATCAACTCCAGCGTGACCTCGAGGATCGAGGATCGGGTCTCGAGCTGCGCAACGTGGCCGGTGGTTGGCGTCTGTACACGCACCCGGACACGGCCCCGGTCGTCGAACAGTTCGTGCTGTCGTCCCGCCAGGCCAGGCTCACGAAGGCCGCGCTCGAGACCCTCGCGATTGTCGCGTACAAGCAGCCCGTCACCCGCCACCAGGTGAGCGCGGTCCGTGGCGTGAACTCCGACGGCGTGTTGCGAGCGCTCACCGACCGGGGTCTGATCGAGGAGGCCGGGCGCGAAGAGGCACCCGGACGGCCGGTGCTCTATGCGACGACGCCCGGGTTCCTGGAGCGGCTCGGCCTCCCATCGCTCGCGTCGCTGCCGTCGCTGGCGCCGTTGCTCGATCCGTCGACCGAGGACGAGGACACGCTCGCGAAGGCCGTGACCGATCAGGCGGAGCTCGACGACGCAGCCACGCAAGTGCCCGCGAGCGAGGAGGGATCCGAGCCCAGCGGCGAACAGGGCACCGTGGGCGGCCACGCGGCCGGTCAGGTCGCGGAACCGCCGCCCGAGGGGTGAGCGTGTGGCAGAGGAGCGGCTGCAGAGGGCGCTCGCGCGTGCCGGGTTCGGCTCGCGTCGAGCATGCGAGCAGTTGATCGTCGAGGGAAGGGTGACGGTCGACGGCGTGATCGCGACCTTGGGCGACAAGGTCGAGCCCGCAGCCGCGCACGTGCGGGTGGACGACGTCGACGTCAACCTCGACCCCAGCGTTCGCTACTACGCCCTGCACAAACCGTCGGGCGTCGTGACGACGCTGCGCGATCCGCAGGGGCGACCCGACATCCGGCGGTACCTGCCCGCCGAGGGTCCGCGTGTGTTCCCCGTGGGACGCCTCGACCGCGAGTCCGAGGGACTGTTGCTGCTCACGAACGACGGAGAACTGGCGAATCGGCTGATGCACCCGAGTCATCGGGTGGAGAAGGAGTACTTGGCCGAGGTCGAGGGCGCACCCACCGCGAAGCAGATGGCGCGCGTGCGATCGGGCGTCGAGCTCGACGACGGCCCCGCCCGCGTCGTGCGCGCCCGCGTCGTCGGGACCTCGAAGGGCCGGGGCGCCGTGCGCGTGGTGATGACCGAAGGCCGCAAGCGCGAGGTGCGGCGCCTGCTCGCGGCCGTCGGACTCCCGGTCACGCGGCTCGTTCGTCTACGCGTCGGCCCCATCCGGCTCGGCGACCTCGAACCGGGGGCCGTGCGGCCCCTCGCCCGCGAAGAGATCCAGGCACTCGCCGCCCTCGCCGGGCGGTAGCCTGTGAACCCGGTCCGCCGTCCGGCGGGCGCGGGCGGAAAGCGAAGGGGCGACACACGATGACGGTGCGCGCGGTCCGCGGGGCCATCAAGGTGACGGAGGACTCCCCGTCGTGCGTGCTGGATGCGACCGAGCGCCTCGTCTGGGCGCTCCTCGAGGCGAACTCGGCTTCCGGCGGCGATCTGATCAGCATGCTGTTCACGGTCACCGACGACATCAGGTCGACGTTCCCGGCCGAGGCCGTGCGTCGCATGGGGCTGGGTGCGGTGCCGTTGATGTGCGCACGTGAGATCCCCGTCCTCGGGTCGATGCCTCTCGTGGTGCGCGTGCTGATGCACCTGCACACCGAGCGGACCCTCGACGAGGTGCGGCCGGTCTACCTCGACGGGGCCGAGTCGTTGCGTGATGACCTCGGTTGAGCGTGTCGCCGTCGTCGGCACGGGGCTGATCGGCACGTCGGTCGCCCTCGCCGCGGCCCGTGCCGGGGCCGTCGTCACCGGATGGGACGCCGACGCTGCCGTGTCCGCCCGGGCCGCGGCCCTCGCCGGCTTCCGGCCGGCGACGTGCGCCGAGGACGCCGTCGTCGGCGCTGGGATCGTCGTCGTCGCCACCCCGATCCCGACGATCGCCTCGCTCGTCGCGACCTGCCTCGAGGCCGCGCCCGACGCGATCGTGACCGACGTGGGCAGCGTGAAGACCGCGCTCGTGCGCGAGGCGGTCGCTCGAGTGCCCGCGGACGCCCTCGCCCGGTTCGTGCCTGGTCATCCGATGGGAGGGAGCGAGCGGTCGGGGCCCGACCACGCGTCCGCATCGGTCGTCGACGGCATCGTCTGGGCGATCACCCCTCACCGCTCGAGCGATCCCGTGGCGGTCGACACGCTGGAGGCGTGGACCGCCTCGTTGGGGGCGCGGCCGGTGCGGCTCGATCCAGAGCGCCACGATCGATTGGTGGCGTTCGTGAGTCACCTGCCGCAGGTCGCGTCGACGGCCCTGATGAGCCTGGCCGCGACCGAGGAAGCAGGCGAGCCGGAGATCCTGCTGCTGGCGGCGGGAGGGTTCCGCGACCTGACCCGGCTCGCCGCGTCCAACCCGGCGCTGTGGAGCGACATCCTGCTCGCCAACCGACTCGCGATCGGCGAGGCGATCGACCTGTACACCGAGCGGCTCACGCGGCTTCGCGACGAGATCGTGGGAGGGAGCGGGGCCGAGGTCGAGGCGACGTTCGACGAGGCCAAGCGGGCTCGGCTGCGGCTCGCCGCCAAGCCCACGGTGCGGGCGGGGGTCGCCGTGCTGCAGATCGAGGTGCCGGACCGGCCGGGCGCACTCGCCGATCTCACCGCTGCGCTGGGCCGTGGCGAGGTGAACATCGAGGATCTCCAGATCGTGCACTCGCCGGAGGGAGGCCGGGGCACCGTGCACCTCACGGTGGCCGCCGACGCGGCCGACCGCGCGAGCGCGGTGCTCGCGGATGGCGGCCTCGACCCGATCAGGCTCGCGTGAGGCGGGAAACGATGCGGATCCGGATCGAGCCGGGAACATCCCTTCGGGGGATCACGCGGGTTCCGGGCGACAAGTCGATCGCGCACCGATGGCTGATCCTGGCCGCGACGGCGACCGGGTCTAGCAGTCTGCTTGAGGTTCCCACCTCACTCGACGTGCGCTCGACCGCCGCCTGCCTCGCAGGGCTCACTAGCAAGGCTCGACCTTCACTCTATGGGTGGGCTTCCAACGATGCGGGCCCCGCGGAGGGTCATCGTTCCACGTGGAACGTGAGGGTCGAGGGTAGCCGCTCTGGGGCTCTCACCACGGCACTTGAGGTCGAGGGTGAGGGGCGGGCTGGGTTGGTCGAGCCGACCGACGTGCTCGACTGCGGCAACTCCGGCACCACGATGCGGCTGCTGATGGGCGTGGTGTCCTCCGCGCCGTTCCGCACGGTGCTCACCGGCGATGCGAGCCTCAGCGGCCGTCCGATGGAGCGTGTGGCCGGCCCACTGCGGGCCATGGGTGCCGTGATCGAGACCAACGAGGGGCACGCGCCGGTCTCGGTCGTCGGGGGGCCGCTGCGCGGCGTCGAGTTCGCATCGCCCGCGCCGAGCGCTCAGGTGAAGAGCGCGGTGTTGCTGGCCGGCCTCGACGCGGAAGGACGGACCATCGTGCGCGAGGCGGCGCCGACCCGGGATCACACGGAGCGGGCGCTGCTCGCGCTCGGCGCCCCGATCGAGACCGGTGACGGCGTCGCCGTCCGCCGGTTCCAGCATGCAGGGTTCTCGGCGAGGGTGCCCGGGGATCCTTCGTCGGCCGCGTTCCTCGTCGCCGCCGCGGCCCTCACCGGGTCGGCGATCACGATCGTCGACGTCGGTCTGAACCCCTCGCGCACCAGGTTCCTCGACGTGATGGCTCGCATGGGGGTGCGAACCGAGGTGATCGTCAGGCGCGAGGAACTCGGGGAGCCCGTCGGCGACATCGAGGTGTTGCCCGGGGAGGGCACCCGATCGGTGAGGGTCGAGGCCGACGAGCTCCCACTCGTGATCGACGAGGTGCCGGTGCTGGCCCTGCTCGCCGCGCACGCCGGGTCGGACTCGTGGTTCCTCGCGGCCGGGGAGCTCAGGGTGAAGGAGTCCGATCGTCTGGAGGGCATCGCCCGCGGGATCCGCGACCTCGGCGGTGACGCGGCCACCGAAGGGAACGACCTCGTGGTCGCCGGAGGAGGGCTCGAGGGCGGCCGAGCCGACGCTCGCGGAGACCATCGTATGGCGATGGCGTTCGCGGTGTCCGCGCTCGGAGCTCGCGGATCCGTCGAGGTCGACGGCATGGAGAGCGCGGAGGTGTCGTTCCCGGGCTTCACGCGGACGCTCGCCACGCTCGGCGCGGCGATCGAGCCGGCGGGTGGCCGATGACGACGCCCCGGGTCGTCGCGATCGACGGGGCCGCCGGAAGCGGCAAGAGCACGCTCGCGCGGAGCCTCGCGAGGTCGCTCGGGCTTCCGTACGTGAACACGGGCCTGATGTATCGAGCGCTCGCCGCGGCCGCGCTCCGGGCGGGCGTCGCGGACACCGACGATCGAGCCTTGCTCGAGCTCGCGCGGGGCTTGAGGTTCATCGTGCGCGTCGATCCCCCTGGGGAACTCGAGGTCGAGGGTTACGATGCGGACGACCTGACGAGCATCGAGGTCGAGTCCACCGTGTCGAAGGTGGCGAGTCACGCGATGGTCCGCGCCCACATGCGGCGCGAGCAACGCGAACTGGGCGAGCAGCACGGGGCCGTGATGGAGGGTCGAGACATCGCCTCGGTGGTCTTCGCCGACGCTCCGGTGAAGCTCTACCTGCGGGCGCGGCCCGACCTGCGTGCCGAACGACGGGCGGCTGAACGGATCGGCGACGTCGAGCGTGTGGCGACGGCGCTCGGCGAGCGGGATCGCCGCGACGCCGCCACGACGCCCCACGAGCCGGCACCGGGCGCGACGGTGATCGACACGAGCGAACTCGACCCGGAGGCGACGCTCGCAGCCGCCGTCGCCGCGGTGCGGCAGCGGGCGCCGGAGCTCGTGCCGTGAGCGATCGCGAGCCCGGACCCTCAGCGGGCCCCGTGCCCAGCATCGCCGTGATCGGCCGACAGAACGTCGGGAAGTCCACCCTCGTCAATCGGCTGTTCGGGCACCGGGAAGCGATCGCGCACGACCTCCCTGGGGTGACCCGCGACCGGGTGACGCTGGAGACGGCCTGGCGCGGCCGGCGGTTCTCGCTCGTCGACACGGCGGGCTTCCTGCACGACGCCGGTGGCATCGAGGCGCTCGCGCGTGAGCAGGCCGACCGCGCGATCGCGGCCGCCGACCTGATCCTGCTCATCGTCGACGTCCATGCGGGCATCACCGAGGAGGACGCCATGCTCGCCAGGCGGTTGCGGCGCGCCACCGTGCCCGTGCTCGTCGTGGCGAACAAGGTCGACACCGATCGCGAGGAGCCAGACGCGACGGCCTTCCACGCGCTCGGTCTGGGCGACCCCTTCCCGGTCTCGGGCATGCACGGGCGCGGGGCGGGCGATCTGCTCGACCGCATCGTGCAGCTGCTGCCGGATGCGCCCCGCGAGATGGAGGCACGAGCCGAGGAGCCGCGGTTCGCCCTCGTCGGGCGGCCGAACGTGGGCAAGTCCAGCCTGTTCAATCGACTGGTGGGGGAGGAGCGTTCGTTGGTCTTCGAGGAAGCCGGCACAACCCGCGACGCCGTCGACGCGCTCGTCGAGTGGCCCGACGGGCCGGTTCGGTTCGTCGACACCGCGGGCATGCGCCGGGCGACGAGGGTTCGTGGGGTCGAGTACTTCAGCGTCGTGCGCGCGACCCAGGCGATCGAGCGAGCCCACGGCGCGATGCTGGTGATCGACGCGGAGCAGGGCTACACGGTCGAGGACAAGAAGATCGCGAACGTCGTGCTCGATACGGGGCGCGCGCTGGTGCTCGTGGCGAACAAGTGGGATCTGGTCGATGACAAGGACGATACTTACGCCGACCTCACCCACACGGCCAGGCAGTTCGCGTCCTCGCCCGTGATGCGGACCTCGGCGAGGACGGGACGTGGAGTGCACCGTCTTCCCTCGGTGCTGCTCGACCTGCACGCCAGATGGACGTCGAGGGTCGCGACGTCCAAGGTCAACGAGGTGATCCAGCAAGCCCAGCGGGAGCGGCCGACCCCACGGGTCACGGGAACGCTGCACTACGCGACCCAGGTGAGCACCGGCCCCCCTTCGTTCGTCGTCTTCGGGGGCGCCAACGAGCCCGATCCCGGGTACCGCCGGTACATCGAGAACCGCTTACGGCGCGAGTTCCGTCTCGAAGGGGTGCCCGTGCGGGTCAAGTACCGCCCGCGGAAGCAGGGCGGCCGCCGCGGGTCACGCTGAGCCGCGACGGGACCTGCCTTGGTTACTAGTCTGAAACGGACTAGTAGCCGCGGAGCGGCGAGCCGATACAATCGCTACGCACGGGACGTGGCGCAGTCTGGTAGCGCACCGGTCTGGGGGACCGGGGGTCGCGGGTTCAAGTCCCGCCGTCCCGACCGATGGACGCACCCGGTGATCGCCCGCCCGCCTCGTCGCGGGTGCTCACGGTCCCGAACCTGATCTCGGTCGTCCGCATCGCGATGATCCCCGTGTTCTGGGCGCTGATCGTGGACCCGGACACGACGGCATCGGGGATCGTGTTGTTCGGCGTCGTGGTGGCGACCGACTGGGTCGACGGCACGATCGCCCGGCGCACAGGCCAGGTGTCGGAGCTCGGCAAGGTGCTCGACCCGGTGGCCGATCGCGCGGCGATCGCGGCCGGGCTGATCGCTCTCGTCGTGCGCGGGGCGTTCCCCCTCTGGGCGGCCGTCCTGATCCTCGCCCGCGACGTGGCGGTCCTGATCGCGGGGGCGGTGCTCGCCGCCAAGGGACGACGCATCGACGTGCGATGGATCGGCAAGGTGGCCACGTTCGCGCTGATGATCGCGATCCCCGCCGTGTCGTGGGGATCGCTCGATCTGTGGCCGGCCGCCGCCGCCCTGGCCGTCGGGTGGCCTGTCTACGTATTGGGCATCGTCGAGTACTACATCGCCGCGGGCGTGTACGCGGTCGATCTGCGACGAGCGCTGCAGACGGCGTGACGCGACCTCGCGCGGCTCTCGTCCGGGGGCACTATCGTTCCGGTCGCCGGCGATGGAGGCCGGCGATCCGTCGACGACGAGGAGGGTGGCCGTGGAGTTCCCGGGAGAGCTTCGCTACACGAAGGAACACGAGTGGGCTCGGATCGAAGGCGAGCGTGTGCGGGTTGGCATCACCGACTTCGCCCAGGACGCGCTGGGCGACGTCGTCTACGTCGACCTGCCCGAGGTCGGGGCCCGGATCGAGGCCGACCAGCCATTCGGGGAGGTCGAATCCACGAAGTCCGTTTCCGACGTGTTCGCGCCGCTGGCCGGCACGATCGTGGAACGCAACCCGCTGATCGACGACCGACCGGAGCTCGTGAACGAGCAGCCGTACGGAGACGGCTGGCTCGTGATGGTTGCGCCCGACGACCCCGCAATGCTCGATCGGCTGCTGGACGCGGATGCCTACCGTGCCCTCGCCGAGGGCGATGGGTCCTGACGCCCGTTCGCTCCTCGGTGCGCCCTTCCATCGAGACTTGACCCGGTCGACCCGTGGTCGAGCCTGACGCCGCTCGCGGGTCGAGGGTTGATGATCACTCCGGTTGAAGGTGCCCTCACCCTGCGGTAACGTCGGTCTCCAGTGCGCCGAGAGGGTCGAACGTTCGACCCCATCCTCGGCGGGAGACCGAACCTCACGGGGACCTGACCTTGTACTGCACCCGATGTGGACATCCCAACCGTGACGACGCGCGCTTCTGCGCGGAGTGTGGCGCTCCACTGCACGAGGACCCCACCGTCTCGCTGACGCCGGTCGAGCCAGACGATGAGGCGCACGATGACTTTCCCTTCCCTCACGATGAACTGCATCCCGGGCAGGCTCTCGTTCTCGTGAAGCGTGGTCCGAACGCCGGGTCGACGTTCCTGATGGAAGCCGACCTCACCACCGTCGGGCGCGCGACCGACGCGTCGGTGTTCCTCGATGACGTCACCGTCTCGCGCACTCATGCGGTGTTCGAACGGCGGCCGGGGCCGGAGTGGTTCGTGCGCGACGTGGGCAGCCTGAACGGCACGTACGTGAACGGGGAGCAGGTCGACGAGACGAAGCTCGCCTCGGGCGACGAGGTGCAGGTCGGTCGGTTCAAGCTCGTGTTCTTCTCGGCAGGGGAGTGATGACGCAGATGGCGGGAACCCGCAACTACCAGTCGATCGGTGAGGTCCTCGTGGCCGTGAAGACCGAGTTCCCCGACATCACGATCTCGAAGATCCGCTTCCTCGAGGCCGAGGGCCTGATCGAGCCCGAGCGCACTCCGAGTGGCTACCGCAAGTTCTACGTCGACGACGTCGAGCGGCTGAAGTCGATCCTGCGCATGCAGCGCGACGAGTACCTGCCGTTGAAGGTGATCAAGGAACGGCTGCTGAAGCAGGACGTCGAGGGCGAGGCCGAGGAAGGCGAGGGCGGCACGGAAGGCGGGGCGGAGGGCGAGGCCGAGGCCGAGGCGGCCGACGAGGGCCTGGCCGAGGCGCCGACGGGCCTGCAGATGTCGATCGAGGAGATGTCGGCGGCGACCGGCGTGGAACGCGAGCGCATCAAGGAGCTCGAGTCGTTCGGCATCGTGTGTTCCCACGGCCCCGACGGCGCCCGGTACTACGACGGAGACGACTACATCGTGCTGTCGATCGTGAAGGATTTCTTCCGGTTCGGCATCGAGCCGCGCCACCTGACGATGTACAAGCACTTCGCCGACCGCGAGGCGAAGTTCTTCGAGGACCTCGTGGCGCCGCGGCTGCGGCAGAAGAACCCCGACGCCCGGCGCCTCGCGGCCGAGACGCTGGTGGACCTGTCGGTGACCTCGCGCAAGTTCAAGCAGGCCCTGCTGCGCACGAACATGCGCGAGGACCTCCGCGGCGCGTGAGTCGCGCTCGTCGCCGAGCGGCCGCCCGAGCCGCGGTCGCGCTATCGGTCGTCGTCGGCCTCGCCGCGCAGCTCGTGCTGCTCGGCACGGCCTCGGCGGAGCGGTCGGGGCCCCCGCCGACGCCCGTGCCGCCGAGGGGGTCGCCCTCACCGTTCCCGCAGTCCCTGGCGACACCGTCCGACGCGGTCGCGGTGCCGAGGCTCGACGCGGCCGCGGTGATCCTCGCCGATCTCGACGACGGACAGGTGATGTTCGCGAAGGCCCCCGAGGTGCGACGCCCGATCGCGAGCCTCACGAAGATGATGACCGCGCTGATCGTGCTGCAGCGCCGCGAGCTCGACGACGTGGTCGCGGTCTCGCCGGCGGCCGTCTTCGACGGCGACGACTACGGGGCGTCGTCGACGCTCGGGCTGCGCCCCGGGGAGCGACGAACGGTCCGTGAGCTCCTCGACGCGCTGATGTTGCAATCGGCGAACGACGCCGCGCTCGCGCTCGCGATCGACATCAGCGGCTCCGAGCAGCGCTTCGTCGAGCTGATGAACGAGCGAGCCCGGGCGCTCGGTATGCGCGACACGGTCTTCTTCTCGCCCAACGGCCTCGACGACCGCGGTCGTTCGACCGCCCGCGACCTGCTCGTGCTCACACGTGCGGCCTACGCCCAGGACGGGTTCGCGCGGATCGTGGCATCGAAGTTCCGGACGATCCCGGCGCCGCAGGGTCCGCCACGTCGGGTGCAGAACCGCAACGCGATGCTGTGGCTGTACGAGGGGGCGATCGGCGTGAAGACGGGCTTCACCACCGGGGCCGGGTACTGCCTGATCGCCACCGCCGAGCGCGAGGGACGCCGGCTGGTCGCGATCGTGCTCGGCGACCGCGACGAGCCTTTCTCCGAGGCGGCGACCCTGCTGGATCACGGCTTCGAGGGGTACGGCGAGGAGACGTTCGTGCGCGCCGGTGAGGCGATCGGCACGGTCGCGATCCGGGGGGGCACGGTGCCGGTCGAGGCAGAGCGGGCCGTCACGGCACTCGTGCCCACGGCGCGGCTCGACCGCGTGCAGGAACGGGTCGTGGTCTCCCCACGCGCGGTCTTCCCGCCGGAGGCGGGGGAGCGGGTCGGCACGTTCAAGGTCACGATCCCGGGCGTCAGCCTGGGCTCCAGTCCGCTCCTCGTCTCCGCGGTGCCGCCACCGCCGGCCGCGGGCGACGACCCGTGGTGGGTCCGGTCGGCCGACGCGGTCGGACGGGCGTTGGGCGACGCGATCGAGGGCCTGGTCGGATCGGGCTGACCGGGCACCGTCGGCGGCCGCGTCGTGGGGCCTGCTAGTCTCCGCCCGTCATGACGGAGGTCGCGAGCGTCCTGTTCGGGCGCGAGGACATCCGCCGCCGGGTGCAGGAGCTCGGCCGCACGATCGCCGGGGACTACGTGGGGCGTGAGCCCGTGTTGATCACCGTGCTCAAAGGCGGAGCGATGTTCCTCGCGGATCTGATGCGTGCGACGTCGCTGTCGCTCGAGCCGCACTTCATGGCGATCAGCCGGTACGGCGACGCCGAGGAGTCCCTCGGCCGGGTGCAGATCCTGCTCGACGTCGACGTCGACCTCGCCGGTCGCGACGTGATCCTGGTGGAGGACATCGTCGACACCGGCCTCACGCTCCGCTACCTCCTCGGGGTGCTGCGCGCGCGGGAGCCGGCGTCGCTCGAGGTCTGCGCCCTGCTGGACAAGTCGGTCCGACGCATCGTGCCGATCGTCCCTCGGTACGTGGGGTTCGAATGCCCGGACCGGTTCGTGGTCGGCTACGGGCTCGATTTCCGGGAACGCTACCGTAACCTCCCCGACATCCTGCAGGTCGACGACCTCGAAGCGCTGAAGCACGATCCGGCCGCCCTCACGCCGAGGTTCGCCGCTGCCTGAGCGGAGCCGCCGGGAAGCCGGCCGGCCGCGGGCGTGACGCCGTGTGGCCGGTTGCCCGTGCTCGGACCCGCGGTTACGCTCGGAAGGCGATGATCGAGATGGAACTCACCGGGGTGCGCGTCGAGCTCCCGACGAACCAGCCGATCGTCCTGCTGCGTGAGCGCGGGGGGGAACGATACCTGCCGATCTGGATCGGGGCAGCGGAAGCCGCCGCGATCGCGCTGTCCCTGCAAGGGGTCGTCACCCCCCGCCCGATGACGCACGATCTGATGCGGACGATCCTCGACGACCTGTCGGTCGACGTTCGTCGCATCGAGGTGACCGAGCTGCGGGAGTCGACGTTCTACGCCACGATCGCGATGAACCGCCAGGGCGAGGACTACGAGGTCTCGTCCCGTCCGTCCGACGCGATCGCGCTCGCCGTGCGGATGTCGGTGCCGATCTTCGTGCACGAGGACGTGCTCGAGGAGGCGTCGATACTGATCCCCGACGACGAGGACGAGGAGGTCGAGAAGTTCCGCGAGTTCCTCGACACGGTCACGCCCGAGGACTTCGCGGGCTGACGAGCCTCAGCGCGTCACGTCGCAGCTCACGTGCAGAAGAAGACCGTGACGTAGAGCCGTCCGCGATCGTCGGTGGCGGCGCCCACGGCGACCCGCTCGAAGTCCCGGTCGAGTACGTGGCTGCGGTGCGCGGGGCTGTTCATGAAGGCCCGCTGCAGGTCGTCGACGTCGCCGCTCGTCCAGCCCACGTTCTCACCCCAGGTCCAGCACCGCACCCCGTAGCGGCTCGGGCCGGACGAGTGGAACAGCTCCCCGCGGCGGGCCATCGCCCGGGCGTGGCGGGTGGCCTCGTCGGTGAGGCGGTGGGCTCGGGCGAGCCGGCCGACCGAGTGCTGGATGCGAGTGGCGTTCGTCTCCCGGTACATCTGCCAGGAGTAGTTCGGCGTGCGCGCGTGCGCGGCGACGGGCACGAGCGTGAGCGACAGCGCGACGGCGGTGGCTGCCGCCAGTCGGCGTGCGGTTCGTGTCATGGCTCGAACTCCTGCGACTCGGTGGTCCTTCCTGACTAGGGAGACATCGGGCGACCGCGTCGTGAACTTGAGCCGAGGGATCACGCCAGGTGCCCGTCGGGCGTTGACAGGCCCCGATACGCGCCATACGCTGCCGAAACACATCGGCGTGATTACGGAGTTGTGATGAGCGAACAGGGGTTCCGCGCGCCCGAGGCCAAGCGGATCGCGGGTATCACGTACCGCCAGCTCGACTACTGGACACGTACGGGCCTGGTGACACCTTCGGTGAAGGATGCCCACGGGTCCGGTACCCAACGGCTCTACTCGTTCCAGGACCTGGCGACGTTGAAGGTGATCAAGAAGCTGCTCGACACCGGCGTGTCGCTGCAGCGGGTCCGCAAGGCCGTGGAGCACCTGCGAACGATGGACCGCCCGCCTCACGGGGTGACCCTGATGTCCGATGGAGCGGGGGTGTACGAGGCGCACTCGCCCGAGGCGGTCGTCGACCTGCTCCGCAACGGACAAGGCGTGTTCGCGATCTCCCTCGACGCCGTCTACAGCGATCTCGAGGATTCCGTGGCCTCGTCGTCCAAGAAGCGCTCCCGCCGGGCCGCGGCCGGAGGGTCGTGAGCGCGCAGCCCGAGAGCCTCGACGTTCCGCCTCTCAAGAGCGACACGATCCGCTTCGCGCACGCCTCCGAGCGCCAGTTCGCGCAGCTGCTCGACTTCTACGGCATCGAGTGGGACTACGAGCCGACCTCGTTCGACATCGACTTCGACAAAGACGGCCGCGTGCTCCAGCGGTTCACGCCCGACTTCTACCTTCCTGAGTTCGACCTGTACATCGAGATCACGACGTTGAACCAGAAGCTCGTCACGAAGAAGAACCGCAAGGTGCGGCGCCTCCGCGAGCGGTATCCGGAGATCACCTGCAAGATCTTCTACCAGCGCGACTACCTCTCGCTCGTGACGAAGTACGGCCTGCGCGACGCTCGCTCCAGCCCCGCCCGGGACGTCTCACGCTTCGGGTCGTAGGCTCTGCGGCTCCGTACACTGACCGTTCGTGAGGTACAGCCCGCACACCGAGGACGAGATCCACGAGATGCTCGAGCTCGTCGGTCGTTCCTCGATCGATGAGCTCTTCGAGCAGATCCCCGCCTCGGTGCGGCTCGACCGTCCCCTCGCGATCCCCGCCGGTGTGAGCGAGATGGAGCTCGCCGCCGACCTCCGTGCGCTCTCGGGCCGCAACCGCAGCGCCGACGACCTCGTGTGTTTCGCGGGTGGCGGCGCCTACGATCACTACGTGCCCTCGGTCGTCTGGGCGCTCGCAGGAAGGAGCGAGTTCTACACCTCCTACACCCCCTACCAGCCGGAGCTCTCGCAGGGCGTGCTGCAGGTGCTGTTCGAGTACCAGTCGATGATCTGCGAGCTGACCGGGCTCGAGGTCTCGAACGCATCGCTGTACGACGGTGCGACGGCGCTCGTGGAGGCCGTGCACATGACGGTCGGCCGTGGCCGCGACCGAGTGCTGGTGTCGGACGGCGTCGACCCACGGGCGGTCGAGGCGCTCCGCACCGCCGGCAGGGGAGCGGGGTACGAGCCCGAGACGTTCTCGGGTGACCCGTCGGTGGGTGACGACGTCGCCGCGGTGGTCGTGCAACACCCCAACGTCTACGGCGTACTCGAGCCGACAGGGGAGCGGTTCGAGACGGCGCACGCTGGAGGCGCCGCGGCGATCCAGATCTTCGACCCGCTCTCGCTCGGCGTGCTCGCCTCTCCCGGCGAGCTCGGCGCCGACATCGCCGTGGGTGAGGGACAGGTGCTCGGCAACCACCTGAACTACGGCGGCCCATACCTCGGCATCATCGCCGGTCGTCTGGCCGACGTGCGCAAGCTCCCGGGCCGCATCGTCGGCGAGACCGTCGACGTCGAGGGCCGCACCGGGTACGTGCTGACCCTCCAGGCGCGCGAGCAGCACATCCGCCGCGACAAGGCCAACTCGAACATCTGCACGAACCAGACGCTGATGGCGCTCGCCTCGGCCATCTACCTGGCGTGGCTGGGCCCGGACGGCCTCGCGGAGGTCGGACGGCAATGCGTGTCGAAGGCGGCCTACACGGCCGACGCGTTGACTGCCCTGCCGGGGGTGAGACGCGCGTTCCCGGGGGAGCCGACCTTCAAGGAGTTCGCCGTGCGGCTCCCTCGCGCGGCGACGGCGGTGATCGATGCCATGGTCGAGCGCGGGTTCCTCGCCGGCGTGGCGATGCCGCAGGCCGGCGACGACGTGTTGGTCGTGGCTGTCACGGAGCGGCGATCGCGCCCGGAGATCGACGCGTTCGTCGGCGCGATGGAGGAGGTGCTCGCGTCGTGAACGGGGGGGCGCCGATCCGGACCCAGGGCCCGCCGGCATCGACGGGCACGATCGCCGACCGATCCTCGCCAGGGCGGCGCGCATCGGCCTTCGCGCCACTGGACGTACCGGAGGTCACGGTGCCCGAGCCGCATCGGCGCGTGCAGGCTCCCGAGCTCCCACGGGTGGCGGAGGTCGACATCGTGCGTCACTACACGATGCTGTCGCAGCTGAACTACGGCGTCGACACCGGCCCGTATCCGCTCGGCTCGTGCACGATGAAATACAACCCCAAGGTCGCGGAGACCGTCGCGGGCTTCCCGGGGTTCCAGCGGGTCCACCCCCTGCAGCCCGACGCCACGGTGCAGGGCACCCTCGAGATGCTCTGGCGCCTCGAGGAGGCCCTCTGCGAGATCACGGGCATGTCCCGGGCGACGCTGCAACCGCCGGCAGGCGCGTGTGGGGAGATGACCGGCCTGTTGATCATGCGGGCATTCCACTCGGACCACGGCCGGCAGCGCCCGAAGGTGCTGATCCCCGACGCTGCGCACGGCACAAATCCCGCCAGCGTCCGTCTCGCGGGGTTCGAGTCCGTCAACGTGCCGTCCGACGAGCGCGGGCTCGTCGACGTGGAGGCTCTGCGCGGGCTCGTGGACGACGAGGTCGCAGGCCTGATGCTCACGAACCCGAACACCCTCGGCCTGTTCGAGGAACGGATCGAAGAGATCACCGCGCTGCTGCACTCGGTGGGGGCGCTCGTCTACTACGACGGCGCGAACCTCAACGCGATCATGGGTAAGACGCGCCCGGGCGACATGGGCTTCGACATCGTGCACATCAACACGCACAAGACGTTCGCCACCCCGCATGGCGGGGGAGGGCCGGGCGCCGGGCCCGTCGGCGTCGCGTCGCACCTCGTCGATTACCTGCCGGCCCCGATCGTGGCTCGCGACGACGACGGCACGTTCCGCTGGGACCGCGACCGACCGAGGTCGATCGGGCGGCTGCACGGCTTCAACGGGAACATCGGGGTGCTGGTCCGCGCGTACGCCTACGTCTTCGCGCACGGCGGCGACGGGCTCACCGAGGTGAGCGAGCTCGCCGCGCTCAACGCCAACTACCTCGCGGCGAGGCTGGCCGTCGCGTTCCCGCTGGCCTATCCCCAGGTCCCGCCGATGCACGAGTTCGTTTCGACGGCGGAGCCGCTGAAGAAGGAGACCGGCGTCCGGGCCATGGACGTGGCCAAGCGACTCATCGACCTCGGGTATCACCCGCCCACGGTGTACTTCCCGCTCGTCGTCGACGAGGCGATGATGATCGAGCCTACCGAGACGGAGTCCCAACAGACGCTCGACGGCATGGCCGACGCGTTCCTGCAGGCGGCCGAGGAGGCACGAACCGATCCGGACCTGCTGCACGAGGCGCCCGTCAGTACCCCGGTCCGCCGTCTCGACGAGGCGAGGGCCGCCCGGCACCTCCGGCTGCGGTGGGGGCTGGCGGAGCCGCCGGACTGACGGGGTACCCGGCCTCGACCACGCTCCGGTCCGGACCCAGCAGCTGCTCGCTCGCGCCACGAGCTACTTCAAACGGGGGAACGAGCGGAGATGACCCGTCTGGGGCTCATCCGAGCTAAGTGACATAATGCACGTTATCGGGAAACTGCGTGCCGAGTGGGGGCCGTCTCGGTCGGCGGGCGGCGGAAACGGACGGCGAGCCCCCAGCGGGTCACGAGCCACAACGCCTCCACGACGATGCGCTTGGAGAGCTTCGAGTGGCCGTGCTCGCGTTCGCGGAACGTGATCGGCACCTCGGCCAGCGTCGCACCGAGCTCCCAGGACCGCAGGACGAGCTCGATCTGGAACCCGTAGCCCTCCGAGGCGATCGGCTCGGCGACGAGCTCCTCGAGCAGGGTCCTGCGGTAGACGCGGAACCCGCTCGTGGCGTCGTGCAGCGGGATGCCCAGCATGAGCCGCGCATATGTGTTCCCCGCACGCGACAGCGCGACCCTGGCTCGGCTCCAGTTCGTGACCGAACCGCCGGGCACGTACCGGCTCCCGACGACGAGATCCGAGCCCTCGGCCACGGCGTCGAGCAGCCGTGGGAGCTCGACCGGGTCGTGGGAGAGGTCTGAATCCATCTCCACCACGAGGTCGTACCCTTCCTCGAGCGCGAGCCCGAAGCCGTGCTGGTACGCACTCGCGAGCCCGGAGCGCCGAGGCCGCTGGACCAGCCGGATGTGGGGCTCGGTCGACATCACGTCACGGACCACCGCGGCCGTGCCGTCACTCGAGGAGTCGTCGATCACCACCACGTCGACGTCGTGCGGCGCCTTGCGGACCCCACGCAGCACCTGCTCGATCGTGGCGCGCTCCTCGAAGGTCGGCAAGATCACGAGGGTGCGGCGCTCCTGGGGCGTGAGCGGTTCTGGGGCGGGCCTCGCGCCCGAGCGGCGTCGGGGCACGACGAGCGCGACGACCAGGAACGCGAGGGCGAGCCAGGGGAGCCAGTCCCCCAGCCGGACGAACCACGTGCGTTGATCGGAGGACCGGATGGTGTGCCGAAGGATAGCGGGCTCGAACAACCCCGCGGAATCGACGATGCGTCCCGAGGGGTCGACGAAGGCGCTGATGCCCGAGATCGCCGCGTTCACGTACCAGCGACCGGTCTCGATCGCGCGCATCTGCGACATCTGTAGGTGCTGGGCGCTCGCCGCCGTGAAGCCGTACGACGCGTTGTTCACCGGCACGATGACGAAGCCTGCCCCGGCATCCACGATCCCCCGGGTGATGGCCGGGAAGGAGTTCTCGTAACAGATTGGCGTGCTGAAGCGCGGCAGGCCGGGAGCCTCGAAGAGGTGGGTCCCCTCCCCCGGCACCCGGTCCACCGGGACCTGGTCGATCGCCTCGATCCACTCCAGCCGCGAACGGAACGGCACGAACTCCCCGAACGGCACGAGCCGCGTCTTGTCGTATCGGTCGATCTCCACACCCTCCGCGTCGAGCTGCAGGACGGACGTGTGCTGACTGCCGTCGGGGTCGTCGACCACGGCGCCGATGACCGTGGGCACACCGACCTCGGCGACGCTCTGCGAGACGGTCGACCGCAGCTCCGGGTCGGCGGCCGCCGCCGGGTCGAGGGCGCCCTCACCCCAGACGACCAGATCGGGAGGCGGCTCCCCCGCCAGGCGTTCGTGCTGAGCGATATTCATCTCCGCGACGCGGCGATCCTCGTCGGTGGTCGTGCCGTCACGGGCCTCTCGCACGTCGATCTGGATCGCGGCGACATCGATGGCCTGCCCATCGGCAGCCGCGAACGGCAGGGCGAGCGGCGCGAGCGCCAGCACGGCCGCGACGGCCGCGATTACGGCGCGTCCGCGTCGGTCCCCTCCCCCGCCGACGAGCTGCGCCAGCGCCGCGTTGACCGTCACGACGGCGAACGTCACCCCCCAGACGCCGGCGACCGTGCCGAGTCGCACGGTCGCGAGGTTGTCGACCTGCGAGACCCCGATCGTGCCCCACGTGAATCCACCGAGCGGCCACATGCCCTTGCACCACTCGAGCACGGTCCATGTCGAGGCGATGCCGAGTAGGGTGATCAACGGCCGCCCCGGCCGGCGCAGAGCCGGGACGAGGGCGCCGAACAGCGCCACCCAGAGGGCGGAGACGAGGGTCAGCGCGACCCATGCCATCTCGCCGAAGCGCAGGATCCAGTAGAGCGTCGCGCCGTGGAACGCGAGACCGTACGCGAGTCCGAGCACGAACCCTCGACGGGGACCGTGGCCGGCGAGCAGCCAGAGCAGCGGCGCGAGGGCGACGAACGCGACCGGCCACGCGCCCACCGGTGGGAACGCCATGGACAGCAGGGCGCCGGAGGCGGCTGCGATCAGGAGGGCGAGCGGGAGGGCGGGCCGCGCCGTCAGGCGCAGTCGCGGCACAGCGTCCGCTTCTTGTCGGCCAGCTGGCTCCGGTGTTTCACTAGGAAGCATCGCTTGCAGACGAACTCGGTCTCCTGCATCGGGACGACCCTGGACTCCGGCGGGTCGGCTGCCAGTCGCTCCTCCTTCGTGAGGGCGACCACCGCCTCCTCTTCCTCGTCGGCATCGGCCTCGTCGGCGGCCTCCTGCTTGACCAGCAGCTCCTGGATCGACTCGACGTCCCCGCCGGTCGCCGGGTCCGGGGGCACGGTGGCGTCGGCGAGCTCGGCCTCACTGGGCTCGGCTTCCTCGTCTATCTCCTCCGCTTCCTCGTCGATCGGTTCGTCGATGTCGCTCATCGTGTCGCTCATCTCATCCCTCCGAGGGTTCGGTCCTCCCCCCGATGCGCGCGTATCCTACTGCCACTGCTCGCTCGTGCAACCACGCGGCAGGCATCGGTTCCCGGCCGTCGCACGAACGTCATGGGAACGCACCAACGCCGCTGCCGGCATCGGCATTCCCGATCGGGGCGAGGGCGCGCGCGATCCGCCGCGAGCGATCCGGCCACGGACGCGATGAGGGCCCGAGCGACCTTTGGGGCCGCGACGCCGGGGCGCCGCGTTCTCTACTCAGCCGCTCGGACCCTCGTGCGCCGTCGCCGGAGCGATGGCGCGGCCGCACGGTACGCCCGACGGCGTGTCGTGGTCAACCATCGGGACGGAGAAAGAGTGACAAGGGACGAGGGATCGTGTCCGGACTCACGATCAGGTGGCGAACACCTCGCGGCCGAGCGAGACGGTGAGCACCGGGCGCAGGCCGTCGACCGAGGGTTCCTCGAAGGGATCCGCGTCGAACGCCGCGAGGTCGGCGTGCATGCCCGGCGCCAGTGCACCCTTCTTGTCCTCCTGGTGGGCCACGCGGGCCGACCCGATCGTGTGCAGCCGGATCGCCTCCCGCCGGGACAGGCGCTGGGCGGGATCGTGATGGCGCTCGAGGGCCTCGATCGCGAGCATCGGATCGAGCGGGGTGATCGGGGCGTCGGAGCCGACGCCGACCTCGACCCCTCGATCCAGCATCGCGCGGAACGGATTCATGCTCGCGGCGCGCAGGGGTCCGAGCCGCCGCTCGTAGAGCCCGCCGGGACCCCCCCACGTCGCGTCGAACGCCGGTTGAACCGAGGCCGCAAGCCCCAGCATCGCCGCGCGCTCCACCTGCGACGTCGTGACCACCTCGAAGTGCTCGATGCGGTGCCGTCTGGCCCGGAAGTGCCGCCGCTCGCGGGAGTCCAGCGCGTGGTAGACGCGCTCCCAGACCGCGAGCACCTGCTCGATCGCCCGGTCGCCGATCGCGTGCACCCCGACCTGCAGACCGGCCGCGTGCGCCCCGTGGAAGAACTCCGCCAGCTCGTCGTCGGCGAAGTAGGCGACGCCGTTCCCGCCCTCGAGGTAGGCCTCGCCGATCCAGGCGGTGCGCGCCCCGATCGATCCGTCGACCGGCAGGTCGCCGCCGATCGCGGTGAGCGCGCTGCCGATCGCGGTCGCGAGGTCGGTCGTCGCCGGGATCGCGGCGGCGTCGACCGGGAGGCGGGCCCGGTGATCGAGCAGCACCCGCAGGTCGGCTTCCCCGCTCCAGTGCGGCATCGACATCTCGTGGACGGCCGTCACGCCTCTGGACGCGGCGAGCGAGGCCGCCTGAAGTTGTAGGTCCTGTCGCGCGAGGTCGTCGATGGACGACAGCGCCCACAGCCCGAGCGCGTCATTCGCCTGCTGGGTCACGACGCCGGTCGGCCCCCCGCCGGCGTCGCGGTCGATCCCGGGTCGGTCGAGCACCCCACCGGCCTCGAGGGCCGCCCGGTTCGCGAGCGCGATGTGCCCGTCGGCGCGGCGGATCATCAGCGGGCGCGCGCACGCCTCGTCGAGGTCGGCGATCGTGGGCAGGTCGGGCGGTTCCCAGGCAGACTCGTCGTACCCGAGCAGGAACAGCGGCCCATCGCCCTCGCTGGCCCGCTCGCGTACGACGCGGAGCAGGTCGTCGGCCGAGCGGGCGGCGCGTACGTCTTCGTTCGCGAGGGAGAGCCCGGTCTCGGTCAGGTGCACGTGCGCGTCGATGAATCCCGGCACGATCGTGGTGCCCGGCAGGTCGACGACCCGGTCGGCCTGCGGCGGCTCGCCGACCCCGACGCGCTGCACGTGCCGTCCGTCGACCAAGAGCCAGTCCCCCGTCTCGGGGTATGCCTGGGTGTGGATGCGGGCGGCACGGTAGAGGGTCCTCACGGCGGGCGCATCATGCCACGGGCCGGGCCGCGCGTGGCGGAACGCCCCGAGACGACCGCGAGCAGGGCACCGGGATCGTTCACGATCCGGCATTTCCCGGGATGTGCCTCGAGACCGAGCGCGTCCAGCGCCCGGGCGAACGAAGCCGCTGCCATCCGGGCCTCGCGCCGGTCGTGGGCGAACACGACGACGTCGTCCACCCAGCGGAAGGCCGGCCTGTAGACCGCCGCCGCCAGCGCTCGATCGACCGAGGCCAGTACCGCGTTGGCGAGCACGGCCGACGGCTCCGGCCCGACGGGCAGCCCGCGCACGCCACGGTCCTCGAGGCGCCGCAGGACCGCGCCGACGCGCTCGATCGACCCTCCGGAAGCGCCGATGCTGCGTAACGAGCGCTCCGCGATCGACGGATCGATCGAGCCGTAGCAGTCGTGGACGTCACCGACGAACGCGGCACGCCACGGCCCCGCCACGGCCGTCGCGATCGAACGGGCGTACCGTCGACGAGCGACATCCCAGGGCTCGAGCGCCACCCCGCCCGGGTCCGGCCGGGCCCGGTTCGCGACCACCCCGGCGCCGAGGACGCGCTCCACGTCCGGGATCACTGCGGCGACCGCGACCTCGTACCGGCGACGGTCGTGCTCGCCGAGATGGGTGATCGTGCGCGTCGCGCCCGGCCGAGCGGGGACGATCTCCGTGCGGATCGGATCCTCGCGCCACCCCGACCTCGGGCTCGTCACACCCACCGGGGCTCCTTCCAGCGCCGCGTCGCGGCTGCCGGAAGGAGGTCGGTGCCGATGGCACGTTGTAGACGAGCGGCGCGGGTGCGCGCAATCGGCCGGCGGCGTCCGGCGGCCTCACCCCTGGTATCGGCCGCTTGGTCGACACCGCCGGACGGCCCACGCGCCCGGCCGAGGTTCCCGGCCGCGGACGGGCCATATGATTGGTCGATGCTCGACGAGCGAGACCTCGACATCGTCGCCGCCCTGCAGCAGGACGCCCGGGCGACCTACGCCGACGTGGCTGCCCGCGTCGGGCTCTCGGCGTCGGCCGTGCACGACCGGGTGCGCAAGCTGGAGCAACAGGGGGTGATCCGGGGCTACGCGGCCGTGGTCGACCCCGAGGCGCTCGGCCTCTCCGTCACCGCCCTGATCGCCGCCTCGCCGCTGGACCCGCGGCAGCCGGACGACCTCCCCGACCGCGTCGCGGAGTTCCCCGAGGTCGAGGACTGCTTCAGCGTCGCGGGTGAGACGAACTACGTCCTGAAGGTGCGCACGCGCACGACGACGGAGCTGGAGGATCTGATCCGCCGCCTGCGCGAGAAGGCCAACGTCACGACGCGCACGACGATCGCGTTGTCGATCCCGTTCGAGCGTCGGGCCCTGCGGCCCTGACCGGCGCACTTCGGGTCCCCGCCTCGGGTGCCGATACCGATCCGAAGGGGGTCCCGTTCCGAACAGGCATGGGATGATGCAACGATGAGCTTCCGCCGTTCCCTGACCGCGGCGCTCGCGCTCGCCGCCGGCGCGTCGGTCCTCGTCGCGTGCGGGTCGCCGAGCTACGAGTACGTCCGCAACACGGAGGCGCGAACGGCGTTCAAGGTGCCGATCGATTGGACCGTCTTCGACGAGGCGACGCTGCAGGGCGAGCCGGCGGGGCCGCCGGTGAGCACCCCCGATCCCGTGGAGTGGTTGATCGGGCTCGACGCCCACCCCTCCCCCACGGTCGAGCACGTGATGTCGCAGACCGGCTACTACTCCGAGTATCCGCAAGGGATCGCCGCCGTGCTGCGGCTGACGGTGCAGCAGCGCGACGGAATCAACTACCAGGCGCTGAGGAACCTGATCGTACCGATCGACGCGATCCAGGACCAGGTGGGTCGTGAGGCCGTCGCGTTCCTCGCTTACGACGACCGCGTCGAGAAGGACGGGTTCCGTGGTCTGCACTTCGAGGCGCAGATCTGGGCCTCCGCGCTCGAAGGCGACGTCACGGCCGGTGGGCCGAACGTCTTCTTCGACGACCGGTTCGTGCAGATCTCGCAGACCGCGTACATGGATCCGGCATCCGACAAGGTCTACGTGCTGGCGGTGCTCTGCAGCGCCGAGTGTTACGGCCGCAACCGCGGTGACATCGAATCGGTGATCGACTCCTGGGCGGTGATCGCATGAGCAACGGTAAGGGCACCAATATCTTGGCGGATCGGCCTTCGCGGCCGAGGGCGTCCGAGCGGCAGACACGCGCGCCCGCCGTGCTGTGGGACCGCATCAAGCTCCTGATCTTCTTGGGCGTCCTGTGGCTCGCCGGCCTCGCGGTCGTGTGGAGCACCACCGTGCGCCCGCTCGACGGGCCGTTCGTCGACGCCGTGCGCATCGCTGTCAACGACTACTGGTGGCTGCTCGCCCTGATGGCCCTCGAGTTCGTCCGGCAGGTGCACTACTTCATCGAGGAACGGTCGAAGGGGTACTACCGCTTCTGGCAGCAGTCCGTCTTCGGCGGCACCGAGCGCCGGCTCGGGAAGATGAACGACTACACCCGGTATCGCGCCGGACGTGCGTTCAAGTTCGTGCTGTTCCTGCTGGTGTTCAGCACGCTCCTCGGCCGCATCTTCGACACCGACCCCGTGTGGCTCGGCATCGTCGAGGCGCCGGCACGCCTCGTGGTCGCGCTCCCGTTCATCCTGCAGCTCGCGTTCGGCTTCTTCTTCGTGATGTTCCAGTTCATCGGGCTGTTCTGGTTCCTGTCGAGGGGCGGCATCGACACGATCATGCCCGACGAGATCGAGACCCGATTCGACGACGTGAAGGGGCAGGATGCGGCGCTCGGGCAGCTCAAGGAGACCCTGGTCTTCCTCGACGACCCCGAGGCGATCGAGTCTCGCGGCGGCTACGTGCCCGGCGGCATCCTGCTGTGGGGACCGCCAGGCACGGGCAAGACGCTCATGGCGCAGGCCGTGGCCGGCGAGACCGCGAAGCCGTTCGTGAACGTCGACGCCGGCGCCTTCATCAACATGTTCATGGGCGTCGGCATCCTCAAGGTTCGGTCGCTGTACCGCAAGCTCCGCAAGCTCTCGATGCGCTACGGCGGCGCGATCGTCTTCATCGACGAGGCCGACTCCCTCGGCAGCCGTGGTCAGCAGGTCGCGACGGGCTTCGCCCCCGTCTCGCCCTGGTCCACGAGGCCGAGCTGCAACGGAGTCTCCTACCTCTCGGCGGCCGGGCGCGACGCGGCGTTCCACGCCGGTCCGGCGTCGGGCGAGCCCGGCGCTCCGTACAAGGAGCAGGTGTTCATGGGCGGCATGGCGGGCGGCGGCGGCATGGGAACCCTGCAGGCGCTGCTGGCCGAGATGTCGGGCCTCACGAAGCCGAAGGGGCTCGTGAACAAGATCCGCAAGCTGCTCGGCATGAAGCCGAAGCCCCCGCCCAAGTACCGCATCCTGCACATCTTCGCGACGAACATGCCCAACGTGCTCGACCCGGCGATGATGCGCCCCGGGCGTGTCGACCGCCAGTACAAGGTCGGCTACCCGCAGAAGGACGGACGTCGGGCAACGTTCGAGTACTACCTGGCGAAGGTGAAGAACGATCTCTCGTCCGAGGAGATCGACAAGCTGGCGACGATCACGCCGTACTTCTCGGGGGCGTCGATCAAGGACATCGTGAACGAGGGACTCGTGATCGCGATCCGGGACGACCGCGACACCGTGTCCTACGCCGACGTCGTGAAGGCGAAGCAACTGAAGCAGCACGGGCTGCCCGACGAGCATGAGTACATCGAGCGCGAGCGACACTCGGTAGCCGTGCACGAGGCGTGCCACGCGGTGGTCGCCTACCGGCTTCGCAAGCATGCGGTGATCGACATGGCGACGATCGAGCGGCGGGGCGACGTCGGGGGCTTCGTCTCGTCGATCCCACCGGAGGACCAGTTCGTGCAATGGCGCTCGGAGCGCGAGATCGACGTGATGACCGCGCTCGCGTCGCTGGCGGGCGAGCGCATGTTCTTCGACGGCGACCACTCGATGGGGGTCGGAGGCGACATGCGCGCCGCGACCGGCATGACGAGCCAGGCGCTGGCCTACTACGCGATGGGTGACCGGTTCGCGTCGCGATCGGTCACGCTCGCGCCGCTCGGGTCGATGTCGATGGAGACGGGTGGCGACCGGGCGATGTTCGACTCGGCGTTCGGCCAGAGCGTCGAGGACAAGCTGGCCGAGCTCTACGAGCGCACGTCGTCGCTGCTCGAGCAGAACCGAGCCGAGGTGCTCGCGCTCGCGCACGCGCTCGAAACCGTGAAGACGATCACGGGCGACGACGTCGAGGCGATCATCGAGGGCACGCCCGGGCCCACGGTCGACGGACGGCCGTACCACGACCCCGCGTTCGCCCAGATGCTCGAGCGCTACCACGAGGCCGTGCTCCGGGCGCACAGGGACCACGCCGGGGTCGAGTCGCGCATCCCCGTGCCGGTGCCGCCGCCGCCGATCGAGGTGTCCGCCGCCGGCGGCAACGGGCAGGCGGAGCGGCCGCAGCTGATGCTGAGGCCGCCATCGCCTCCCCGACCCGACGACGCAGAGCGCTGACCCATCCGACGGTAAGCTCAGCGCCATGCGCCTGTACAACTCGCTGACGCGCGAGCTCGACGAGGTTCGCTCCGCCGCCGAGGGGCACGTCACGATCTACACGTGCGGCCCCACGGTCTATCGGTTCGCGCACCTCGGGAACCTGCGCACGTTCATGCTGGGCGATCTGATCCGGCGCGCCCTCGAGTTCGAGGGCTACCGCGTGACGCAGATCATGAACATCACCGATGTCGGGCACATGACCGACGAGGCCTCGCCCGACGCCGTCGACAAGATGCTGCTCGCCGTGGAGGACGAGGGCTTGTCCACGCTCGAGATCGCCGAGAAATACGCCGAGGCCGTGTTCGAGGACGCCGCCGCCGTGGGCATCCGCCCGGCCGACGAGTACCCGAAGGCCACCGAGCACATCCCGGAGATGATCGAGCTCACCCAGACACTGATCGACCGGGGGCACGCGTACGTGGCGGATTCCGGCAGCGTCTACTTCGACGTCTCTTCGTTCCCCGGATACGGGAAGCTGAGCGGGAACACCCTCGACAACCTCCGTGAGGGGCACCGCGACCTCGAGACCGATCCGGCCAAGCGCCATCCGGCAGACTTCGCCCTGTGGAAGGCTGCCGGTCCCGGCCGGCTCATGAAGTGGGACTCGCCGTGGGGCGTGGGGTTTCCCGGCTGGCACATCGAGTGCTCGGCGATGTCGATGAAGTACCTGGGCGATCGGTTCGACATCCACACGGGCGGCAGCGATCTGCGGTTCCCTCATCACGAGGACGAGATCGCGCAGAGCGAGGGCGCGGTTGGGCACCAGGTGGTCTCGATCTGGGTGCACGGGGGTCACCTGCGGCAATCGGGTCAGAAGATCTCGAAGTCGACGGGGAACACCGTTCGGGTGCACGAGCTGGTCGAGCGCGGCATCGATCCACTCGCGTTTCGGTGGCTCACGTTCCAGTCGCGCTACCGCTCCGAGATGGACTTCACCTGGGAGGCGATGGAGGCGGCCGACGCGAAGGTCAGGCAGCTCCGCAGACGCCTGGCCGAATGGGCCCCGCCCATGAAGGAGCTCGGCGAACGCGCGAAGGGATACGACGCGCGCTTCCGGGAGGCGGTCGCCGCCGACCTCGACATGCCCGCGGCCGTAGTCATCGTGAACGCGGCCGCGGGCGACGAAGCGGTGACCGTGGGTGAACGGTACGCCCTGCTGGCCTCGTGGGACGCCGTCCTCGGACTCGATCTCGAGCGGGAGGCCACCAGCGGGTGGGCTCCGACCGAGGAGATGCGCTCGATGATGGCCCTGCGCGACGAGGCCCGCGCGGAGAAGGACTACGCAGAGAGCGACCGGCTGCGCCACGAACTGGTGGCGATGGGCCTCGAGGTCATGGACACGCGTGACGGCACGAAGGTCCGACCTCGAGACTGACGGCGGGTTCCGCCTACCGCACGACTTGCAGCTCTCGGGTCGACCGGTTCAGCCGCTCCACCCCGTCGGCAGTGACAGCCACGATGTCCTCGATCCGCACTCCGAACTCACCCTCGAAGTAGGCGCCGGGCTCGACGGAGAACGTCGTGCCGGGCGCGAGGGGCCACTCGTTGCCCTCCACGATGTAGGGCGGCTCGTGCACCTCAAGCCCGATGCCGTGACCGGTGCGGTGGATGAAGCGCTCCCCGAGTCCGGCGTCCTCGATGATGCCCCGCGCCACGCGGTCGACGTGCTGGGCGAGGACACCAGGGGCGACCGCGTCGCACGCGGCAGCCTGCGCCTCGCGGACGGTCTCGTAGACGCGCTCGAACCCGGCCGGGGGCTCCCCCACGACGACCGTCCTCGTCGTGTCGCTGAAGTACCCGCCGAGCTGTCCGCCGAAGTCCATCACGACAGCGTCCCGGGGCACGATCGTGCGTCCGCCGGGTTCGTGATGCGGCGAGGCGGCGTTCGTGCCGCTCGCCACGATCGTGAAGTCGGCTCGCGAATGTCCGTTGCGCACGAGGAGGTCCGCGAGGTCCGCCGCGATCTGTTCCTCACGCCGCCCCGCGAAGGGCATCGTACAGATCGTCCGGAACGCCTCGTCGGCGCCGCGTGCGGCCCGGCGCAGGGCCGCGAGCTCGTCCTCGTCCTTCACGGCGCGGAGGCGGCCGATCACGGGCGACGCCGGCTCGAGCGCGATGCTCGGTACCGCGTGCTGGAGCCCCAGCACGTGGCTCGCCCAGAGCCGGTCCCCGACCGCGACGCGCCCCTGGGACGGCAGGAGCCGCGCAGCTTCTCCGTAAGGATCGACGGCATCGGTCCAGCCGATCAGCTCGATCGCCCCGGCGCTCGGGCAATCGGCGGCGAGCGGCCGTTCCAGCTCGGGCACGAGCATCGTAGGCGCGTGTCCGCTCCGAAGCACGAGCAGCGTCGGTCGCTCGAGCGGCATCGGGTCGTAGCCGGTGAGGTAGGCCAGGTCGGGCGAGGGAGCGACCACGAGGGCGTCGAACCCCTGCCTCGTGGCCTCCTCGGCGGCGCGCCGCATGCGATCGGTGAGACGGGCGTTCACGTGGCCTCCTCTAGAGCTTCAACAGGATCTGTTGGGGCACGACCTGGAAGGTCGCGGGCGTCGTGCCGAACGGCTCGCCGTCGGCGACCACGGCGAGCGGGCGGTCCGCCTCGACGGCGAAGCGGATCTTCGCGCGGAGCTCCTTGATCGCGTCGTCGGGAACGTGCCCACCGTGGCGCATGATGCGAGGCATCATCGTGTAGGCATCGGACTTCTGCCCCGTGAAGACGAGGGCATCGAGCACGCCATCGCCCGGGTACGAGCGCGGCGACAGCCGTATACCCGACGTGAACTGACCGTTGCCGATCACGACGTGGAACGTCTCCCCTTCCCAGTTCTTCATGTCGTACCCCACGCGCACGACCCCCCGCCTCGTACCCACGTAGCCGCGCCAGAAGCCTAGGAACCGCCGTCGCCGGTCCCCGAGCCGTTCAGGGAGGCGCCGGCGGGCGAGCTCCACGTTGGCGCCGAGGCCGACCTGGGCGAGGTTGTGTGCGTACCGGGTCACCCGTTCGCCCTCGGGGCCCGTGCAGGTGATGCGCATCAGGTCGAACGGGTACGTGACGTCGCCTCGCAGGTGGCGGACGCCCCCGTCCACATCGTCGGGCAGCCCGAAGCTCCGCAACAGGTCGTTGCCGGCGTCGGCCGCGACCACGCCGAGCACAGGCTCGGCGACGATCGGCGCCCCATCACGGAAGAGGCCGTTCACCACGTCCTGCACCGTCGCGTCGTCACCGACGGCCACGACGTAACGGAACCCCTCGTCGAGAGCGGTCGACGCCAGGTGCGCTCCCTCGCCGAGCGCATCTGCGATGCGCAGCTCGAAGTCGAGGTCGTTGACCGCCAGCGCCCGTCGGAGCGCCGGGAGCCGTTCTCCCACACGGCCGGCTCCGGCGGCGGGGTGGGCGATCACCGCGAGGGTTCCGAAGGGGCTGGTCATCGCGCCCGCATGGTAGCTACACCCCTGTGTACGCGACGACGCCTCGGATCACCGACGACCGCGCCGCCGCGAAGAGCGCGGCCACGTCGGGGTTCGCGACCTCTTCGACCTGCCGCAGCAGGTCGAGGAGCTGCTTGCAGTTGCGCACGAAGTCGCCGGGGGCCATCTCGGTCTCGCCCAGCACCACTTCGAGCGCTCGCCCGCCCGCCCAGTGGTAGATCGGCGTCGCGAACCCCGCTTCGAGCTCGCGACAGAGCTGCACCTGGTGCTCGTCCTCCACGCGCCGGATCCGCCGCCAGGTTCGCTGCAGCAGCTCGTATCGCTCCTTCGAGGCGGGCGTCGGCATCTCGCCGGAGAGCGGCACCCGCTCTCGACCCTCGTAGACGACCGAGGAAAGCAGCGCCGCCACTTCGGCCGGCTCGAGGCCGTGGAAGATCCCTCGGGCCAGCGCCTCGGCCACCAGGATGTCGCCCTCGCCGTAGATGCGCGAGAGGCTGCGCCCTCGGTCGGTGACCGACCATCCCTCCACGTAGCCGAGCTCGCGGAGCACCGAGAGCACCCGGTCGAACTGGCGCGCCAGGGTCTCGGTGCGCACGCGGATCCGCCGTTCGAGGCCCGAAAGCGACGACGTCCGTTCATCGACCCGCCTCGCCCACCGTTCGTGCTTCGCGCGCTCGGGGCAGCGGTGGCAGGGGTGCGCGGCGGCGCGTTCGTCGAGCCTGGCGGCTTCCCGCTCGACCCTCGGGTCCGCGCGGCGGGTGCCTGGCTTCGGCGGCCGGACCCTCAGCGAGACGAGCGTCGCGGCCACATCTCGCCGGTACCGGCTGCTCCGCGCGCTCCCCGACCGAGGCAGGGCGATGCGGGTCAGCACCGCGGGCGGATCCTGGAAGTCGCGGGCGGCGAGCCGGAAGAACCGCCGGTCCTGGGTGAGCACGGTGGGCTTGCCGTCGCGGGTGCTCACGATCACGCCGAGTCCGCCCCGCTTGACGCTCGGCAGCGAGACCACGTCGCCGGGCTTCAGCCGGCCGACGGCCACGCGAACCGAGTCGGCCCGTGCCTTCTCGTTGCCCTTGCGATCCTGTTCGCGGAGGTGCTGGGCCCTCGATACGAGCGCCCAGTACTCGTCGAAGTCCCCGAGGTGACATCGCATGTTGGCGCGGTATCCCTCGATGGCCTCGGCGTCGCGCTGACGCTCCCGCTCCAAGCCCACGACCTTGCGGTCGGCCAGGAACTGCCCGAAGGAGCTATTGAGCAGATGGTGCGCCTGCTCCTCCGTGTAGTTGCGGGCGAGGTTCACCGCCATGTTGTAGGAGGGCCGGAACGAGGAGACGAGGTCGTACGTGCGCCGCTGGGCCAGGGTCGCCACCCGTTCGAAGTCGACCTGCTTCTGGTAGAGCACCACCGCGTGACCCACCTCGTCGATGCCTCGCCGGCCCGCGCGGCCCGTGAGCTGCGTGTACTCCCCGGGGGTGAGCAGCTCGTGGCGCTCGCCCTGGAACTTCCAGAGGTCCTCGATCACGACGGTCTTGGCCGGCATGTTGATGCCGAGGGAGAGGGTTTCGGTCGCGAAGACGACCTTCACGAGCCCCGCCTCGAACAACTCCTCGACGGTCTCCTTGAACACGGGGAGCATGCCCGCGTGATGGGCGGCGACGCCCGCCGTGAGGCCATCGAGGAAGTCGTAGAACCCCAGCGTGACGAGGTCCTCCTCGTCGATCCACGCCGCACGCGTCTCCGCCCGCTCCCGGATGTGGTCCGCCTCGGCGCGGCTCGTGAGTGAGATGCCCGCCTCTCGGATCCACCGCACGCTGCGATCGCACCCCGCACGGCTGAACACGAAGTAGATCGCGGGCAGCATGCCGTGCTCCTCGAGCACGTCGACGACCTCGGACCGTCTCGGCACGTACACGCGGCGATGCCCCTCGCGTGGTCGCGAGATGCGTTCGTGCTGCGGGTACCCGCTGCTGCGGCGGTAGTAGACCTTCGTGCGGAGCTCGTTCTGGTCGAGCGAGATCACGTACGGGTTCGGGATCGGAACGCCGTCCTGCTCCACGTGCATCGGGTGCAGGCGGTGGCCGATCAGGTAGTGGTGCTCGAGCGGCACGGGACGCCGTTCCTCGATGATCACCCTCGTCTCGCCGCGCAGCGTGCCGATCCACTCGCCGAACTCCTCCGCGTTGGAGATCGTGGCCGAGAGGCAGACCACGCTCACGCTGAGCGGCAGGTGGATCAGCACCTCCTCCCAGACGGCGCCTCGGTACGGGTCCTGCAGGTAGTGCACCTCGTCCATGACCACGCTCACCAGCCCGCCGAGCGTGTCGGAGCGTTCGTACAGCATGTTGCGGAGCACCTCGGTGGTCATCACGACCACCGGCGCCTCCGAGTTGATCGTGTTGTCGCCGGTGAGCAGGCCGACACGGTCGGCGCCGTGCGTCGCGGCGAGGTCCCCGTACTTCTGGTTCGAGAGGGCCTTCAACGGGGTCGTGTAGAACGCCTTGCCCCCGAGCGCGAGGGCCCGTTCGATCGCGTACTCGGCGACGACGGTCTTGCCGCTTCCCGTCGGGGCCGCGACGAGCACCGACATGCCGGCCTCGACCGCCTCGGCGGCCTGCACCTGGAACTCGTCCAGGGCGAACGGGAATCGGGCGGCGAACGCCGCGGGGGTGATCACGCCAGGCAGTCTACGGGCGCCCCGGCGCCGCCCTCGACGGTCAGACGCGCGTGAAGCGCCCCAGGAAGGACCGGAGCGCCGTCGAGAACGCCTCGGGCGCTTCCAGGTTGGACAGGTGCCCCACCCCGGCGAGCGTGACCGCGTCCGCACCCGCGATGTGGTCGGCCATCTCGAGGCTGACCCCGGGAGGGATCAAGGTGTCCGCGTCCGAAGTGATCACGAGCGCGGGAACATCGATCGTGCCGAGATCCGGGGTGGAATCGCGTCGCTCCGCCATGCCCTCGGCCGCCGCCGCGATCGCCTCGGGCGACTGGTCGGCCATCATGCCGAGCACGACGGGCCAGCGCCCCTGCCCCGGCGCCGCGGCGAGCAGCGGCGGCGGTGCTGCGACCAGGAACCCGGTGCTGCCCTCCGCGCGCAGCCGAGCGGCCAGCGACCGCCGTGCGTCGGCCGCCTGCTCCGTGTCGGCGCCCGAGCGGGTGTTGGCGAGCACGACCCCCGCGACCCGTTGCCTCGCCATGCGCCAGAGCTCGAACGTGACGTACCCGCCCATCGACAGCCCGCACACGACCGCACGCTCGATGCCGGCCGCGTCGATCGCCTGCAGGCATCGATCGGCGGCCGCCCCCATCGCCATCACCGGTCCCGCCGCCGGCGAGTCCCCGAATCCCGGGAGCGACGGGGCGGCCACCCGCCACCCGAGGGAGCGCAGGTCCTCGACCTGCTCGTCCCACATGCGGGCATCGAGCGGGAACGCATGGATCAGCAACACGCCGTCGGCAGCCTCGGTCATCGGATCCCTTTCGCGTCGGGCCCGACCACGACGGGCAGGGCGCCCGGTTCCACCTCGAAGCGGGCCGGCAGCGGTCCGACCCGCTCACCGTCCGCGTAGACCTGCATGCCTCGGTTTGCCTCGACCGTCACGCTCGTCGCGCGCATCATGCGCACCTTCGGGTGCCCGGCGTGACGGCCCGTGAACACCGACGGGAACGCGCGGAGGAACGCGCCCTTCGAGAGGGCCTCCACGATGCACACGTCGATCACGCCGTCGACGATCGAGGCGTCGGGCAGGACCTTCATGCCCCCGCCGTAGGAGAGCCCGCTGCCGATCACGACCAGCATCGCGTCGAGGGTCAACGCCTCGTCGTCGATCGTCAGGTCGTAGCGTGCCGGCGTGAACCTCGAGAGCGTCTTCATCAGGGCGGCGAGGTAGGTCCCGGTGCCGCCGAGGTTCACGGTCATCGCGTTCGCTGTCTCGTTCACCTCGGAGTCGAAGCCCGCGCCGGCGATGTTGACGAAGCGGCGGTCGGCCTCGCCCGCATGGACGCGGACCACGTCGATCGCGACCGTCTTCGGGTTCGCGAGCAGGCGCACGGCCGACGGGAACGATCCGGCGCCGACGGCTGATGCGAAGTCGTCACCGGTGCCGGCCGGCAGCACCGCGAGGGCCGCGCCGGTTCCGAGCAGCCCGTTGGCGGCGCAGGAGACCGTGCCGTCGCCGCCGAGCACGGCCACGATCTCGGCTCCCTGCAGCGCGGCCTCGCGGCACGTCGCCTCCATGGCGGCCGCCGATCCGGTGACGCGCACCTCGTGCTCGACCCGCAGCTGTCGCAGGATGGCGTCGACCGATCCGATGCGTTTGCCGGCCTTGCCGTGCCCGGCAGTGGGGTTCGCGACGACGACGACGGGGGCGGCGCCTCCCATCGCGATCCGGCCTATCCCCCGCCGCCCGGCAGCTCGGGCACGATGCCGCCGGTGGTCGGCGCCTCGGGCACCCCGCCTGCCCTGAGGGACTGGAGGTACTCCGTCCAGCCCTCGGTCAACTGCTCCTGAGCGGTGTCGCGAAGGTCCACCGCGATCTCGGCGAGCCGTTGGGCATCGGTGCCCTCGCTCGCGGCGGCGGCGGCCGCCACCTCGGCGGCCTGCCGGTACCGATCGAGCACCTGCTCGAGGGTCTCGGCCGACCCCGTGAAGGAGGCAGCGGCGATCGCATCGAACCCCTGGTCGGCGATCGTGGCGGAGACGTCGAACGCTGCGAGCTCCTTCCGAGCCTTCGCAGCATCGGCGGCGGCCTGCTGGAAGGTCGCCTCGGCGCCGGGTGGCGGGTTCCCTCGAGCCATGGCGTCGAGCGCCGCGTTCATGTCGGCGAAGATCGTGGGAGGCAGGCCCGGGTCGACGACGCCGACCTCGCCGTAGGCGCCGCGTACCGCCTGTTGGTACGCGGTGGCCGCCGCGCGCCGCTTCGCCGCATCGCCGGTCGCCTCAGCCTCGGCATCGTCGGTGCGCAGGCTGTTGGTCACCCACACGAACACGATCATCGCGAAGACGCCAACGAGGAATCCGGCGGTGAGCTGCACCCACCGACGTCGCAGGAAGGGTGTTGGCGGGGCCACGGGCTCACGCCTGGGCGCGCGCGGCGCGGACCGTTGCTTCGGCTTCCTCTTTCCCTTGATCGCCATCTCGTCGTCCTCGTCTCAGGTGCGGGAACGCTTCATGATCCGGCCGATGATGATAGAGGCCTCGTAGAACACGTACATCGGGATCATCATCGCGAACATCGTGTACGGGTCGCCGCTGGGCGTGATCACCGCCGCGAAGACCGAGATGCCGAGGATCGCCCAGCGCCGCCAGGACGCGAGCAGCTGCCACGAGAGCACGCCGACCGCCTCCAGGAAGACCAGGATCACCGGGAACAGGAACGACACGCCGAACGCGAGCGTGACGAGGGTGACGAACCCGATGTACCGATCGAACGTGATCAGGGGCACGATGGCCTCGCCGCCGAACCCGAGCAGGAACTCGAGGGCCCTGGGCAGCGTCCAGATCGCGAACGCCGCGCCGGCGATGAACAGGAGCGTGGAGGAGACGATGAACGGGATCGACCATCGCTTCTCCCGGCTCGTCAGACCCGGCACGATGAACGCCCACAGCTGGTAGAGCACGACGGGCAACGCCACGATCAGGCCGAGGAACCCGACCATCTTCAGCTTCGTGAGGAAGGCGTCGACGGGACTGTTGAAGACCAGATCGCAACCCGCAGGCGGTCGCACCTCAGGGTTGTCGCGCAGGTACTGGCAGAACGGGTCTCGCAGCAGCTCCAGCACGTACGGGTACAGGAACCAGCCGACCACCGCCCCCGCGAGGATCGCGAAGAACGCGATCACGATGCGCCGACGGAGCTCCTCGAGGTGCTCCATCACCGACATCGTGCCGGTGCGCTCTGCCTCCGACCTGCGGAGGAACCTCGGGATCAGCCGCATGCGGCGAGCCTCACTCGTCGGTTCCGGTGTCGTCGGTGTCGACGGGTGAGGTCGGTGGCGTGGTGGTGGGCTCCGGCAGGTCAGTCTCCGGCAGGTCAGTCTCCGGCTGCGGCCCGTCGATGTCGGGCTCGGTGGTCGTCGTATCGTCGTCGTCGCGGGCCCGGCTGTGGGGGCGGGTGCGTGGCGTGTCGGTGTCGAACGCCGATCGCACATCGGCCGCGCTCTTCAGGTCGGACGCGGTGCGTCGCAGTTCGGCCGCCGTCTGCTTGAACTCCTCGCCCATGCCCGTGTTCACGAGGTCCTTCACCTCGTCCTGCATCTTCCGGAACTCGCGGAGGCCCTTGCCGATCGTGCGCCCGAGCTCGGGCAGCCGCTGCGGGCCCACGATCACGAGGGCGATCACGAAGATGAGGATGAGCTCCGGCGGTCCGATGTTGAGCATGTCTGGAAGGGCGTGCGCCCGGATCTCATCCTATCGTTGAGGACCCAGGCGGGATGCGCGATCGCTCGCGCGGGCGCCCTCGGCGGAGATCTCCTGCACGATCGGCGCGACCTCGTCCTGCATGCGCCTCGCCGTCCGTCCGAGAACCAAGAGGTGGCGGATCAACGCGATCAGGAACGCGATGACGGCGACCGTCGACACGATGCCGATCGCGAACCAGACGAGGAGCCAGGTACCCACGGCGGCGATGCTACACGAGGGCGAAGCTGGCTCGGCGGCCAGAGCGACTCGCGATGGGACCGGTCAGGCGCCGCCGCCGCTCGAGGCCAGGAACTCCTCGATGTAGCGGTCGTCCTCCAGCAGATAGTGGAACTCGATCACGTCGTCGATCGAGAAGACCGGGCCCTGGGGGATCGGTCGTCCGACCTCATCGCCCGCTTCGTCGTCGAAGAGCATCTGGTCGCTCTCTGACTGCTCGATGTCCACCCCTGCCGAGACCAGCAACGCCACGATCTTGCGGTCGGCGCGCTTCTCCACGTCGTCGGCGCAGCTGGGGCAGGTGAACCGGTAGCTGCCTTCGCGGCCGCTCTGTCGCACCGAGAGCATGATCGCCTCGGGACCCATGTCCACCTCGCCACACCTGGGGCACGTTGTCCGGATCGTTGTCATCTCACGGGAGCTATCGGCCCTCGCCGGGCGAGCCTTGAGACCTGCCGGGGTGATGGGCCTACCCAACTCGGGGTAAATCGCGACAGCCCCACGAGCGCCGGCGGCGGCGCGGTCCACCCCTCGTCAGCGATACCGCGCGAACGTGCGCCGCGCGAGGTCCTCGAGCGCCTCGGTAGCCTCGGGCGGCGACAGGATCTCCGCGTCGGGTCCGACCCGGAGCAGGAGTCCTGCGACCCACCCGAGCCGTGCAGAGGGCAGCGTGACCTCGAGCGATCCATCGTCGAGTTCACGCGGGTCGTCGGTGACGTAGTACTCGGCGATCCACCGGGCACCCGGCCTCAGCAGCAGACGCACCGGAACCTCGCCGCCGGTCGGCGTGTACAGGGCGCGTCCGGCGCCCTCGAGACCGCGCACCTCGAACCGATGCCCGGTACCGGTGACGGCCCGGATACGATCGGCCCTGAACAGCCGTTCGTCGTCGGCTCCGACGTCCCAGGCCGCGACGTACCAGTTGCCCATCGCGGAGAAGACCTCCTCGGGCTCGACGTCGCGGGTGGTCCACGCGCCCGTCGAACCCGCGAAGTACTCGATCGTGATGCGCTCGTGGTTTCTGGCCGCCCGTCGCAGGGCATCGAGGTGTTCCGCTGGGCGGCCCGCTTCAGCGGTCGCGATCGCTTCGTCGGTGCCCACGGTGTCGGGGCCGAGCGCGTCCCGGAGCTTCTGCACCGCGCTCGCGAGGGCCGGTGCCTCCGGGAGGCCGGGCGTCGCGAGCAGCTCGGCCGAGCGCAAGGTGATCGCCAGGGCCTCCTGTCGGCTCAGACGCAGTGGGCGGGAGAAGTGGTCCGCCATCGTGATCCAGACGTGGTCGTCCTCATCGACCTCCACGTCGATCAGGTCGCCCGGGCCGTACGGCGGGAGGCCCGACATGAAGAGCAGATCGAGATCGCGCCGGAGCTGTTCCGGCTTCACGTCGTAGAGTCGCGCCACGTCGCCCAGGGACGTGCCCGGGTGCCGCACCAGGTACGGCACGATCACGAGCATGCGACCCAGGCGGTCGGCCGTCCTGGGCGGGCTGGCGCGCCGACCCTCAGGCAAGGATCGCCTCCAGCCGTCCGACGACTTCGTCGCGCAACGGGTCGGGTGCGCGCACGACGGCGTCCGGACCGAACTGCAGGATGAGCGCCGCGAGCAGGTCCGGGTCGCCCATCGGCACCTCGACCATCACCCACCCCTCGTCGTCGACGTCGATCCTTCTCGCCCCCGCGAACGACCCCACGGCCCACCAGGCCACGTCGGGCGAGAACGCGACCTCGGCATGGTCTTCTGCGGCCGCCGCCCAGGGCCCGGCCTGCACATGGTCGGCGGCCCGGAACCCCTCGGGCGGGGGGCCGCCCTCGCCGAGATCGTCGATGTCGCTGGTGAAGCGCGAGAGGCGGAAGGCCCGCACGTCGTCGCGATCCTCGTCGTGGCCGACCAGGTACCAATGTCCCCCACGGAAGACCATGGCGTAGGCGGCGATGACGCGCCGGTTCTCCCGGCCGTCCGACGTCCGGTATCCGAAGCTGACGCGCCGCCGCCGCTGGGCGGCCTCGGCGCAGTCGATCACGAGGGCGCTGCGGGCATCGGAGCCCGAAGCTAGCGGTCCCCCCGCGAGGCCGGCGAGCACCCCTCCGTCGGCGCCGTAGAGGAGCTTGCGCGCTGCTTGTTCCGCCCGGGTGTTCTCTCCCCCGCTCTGCGCCGCCACGAGCAGCGCACCGAGCTCCTCAGGAGTGAACGCGATCTCGGGGAGGTAGTACTCGTCCTTCGGGATGATGTACCCCTGCTCGGTGCCCCAGACGTCGGTGTCGACGAGCTGCAGCGGGATGCCGAACTCGCGGAGCTGGTCCTTGTCCCGTTCGAACATGCGCTTGGCGCTGTCGACCTTGTCGGCACGGTAGGCGTCGAGGGTCTCCCGGATCTGCTCGAAGGTGAGCGGGGTTGACGTCTCGAGGAGCAGGCCGACGAGGTTCAGCAGCCGCTCCAGCGGCTCCATACGTTCCTCGCCCGTCATCGTCGGGCATCATAGCCTCGCGATGCCGAGCGACCGAGCACCCGCATGATCCGCACCCGCCGGCTTCCCGACGGCTCGGTGGAGGCGGCCTCCGAGGTCGTCGTCGGGGTCGAGACCAGGGAGGTCGTGGTGCCGCTCGGCCGGCCCGTCGGCGAGATCGACCCGGGCTGGTTGCGGAACACGCCGGTGATCGTGCTCACCTCAGCCGCGCTCGAGCCCACGGCAGGCGCGGCCGCCGAGCGGGCGGGCCGGGCATCGGTCTCGCCCGTCCGTCTCGGGTCCGGTGACCGGCTCGGCCGGCGACTGCTCGACGCCGCTGCGGAAGCGGAGGTCCTGACCGTGGCCGTGGCCATCGACGAGGTGACGGAGACGCTGGTCGTTTCCCGGGCGCTCCGTGGCCGGCCCCTCCCCGTGGTGCCGTTCGACGATCCTCCATCGGCGCGGCGGATATTCGAGGCTTGCTGGGTGGATCTCGATATCGCGTTCCCTTCGCTCGACGGTCCCGGGCGCGCCGAGGTGCGAGCGGTCGTCGCTGAACTGGGGCTCTTCGCCTCGCATCACGTGGTCGAGGTCGACCCGCGCCCCGGGCTCGACGGCCGGGGAACGCCCGCCCCCTCGCTCCACGCGCTCGCGGCCGCGGCCACGGGTGTGCTCGCTGGAAGGATCGCCGCAGGGAACCGTCGCTGGCGCTGACGGCGCCATGTGTCACGATGCACCCCGTGACGGCCGCCGACCCGGAAACGGACCCCGCGATCGATGCCACCCGGCGCACGTTCCTCGCGGAGGAACGCACGTTCCTGGCCTGGCTGCGCTCCGGGTTGGCGTCGATCGCCGTGAGCCTGGCGGTCGGCCGGCTGTTGCCGGTCCTGCTCGATGAAGACCAGGGGTTCTACCGTCTGCTCGGCCTCGGCTACGGCCTGCTCGGCATCTTCCTGATGGTCTACGGCGCGATCAGGCAGCGGGTGGTGGAACGGCACCTCGCCACCGGCGGGTTCGCTCCCCTGCCGCTCTGGGTCGTCCTGGTCCTGGGCGGAGCCGGACTCGTGCTCGGCGTTGCGACGGTCGCGACGCTGCTGTCCGGGGTCTGAGGGGCGGCTGGCGCGCCGTGCCGACGTTCCGGGGATCGGGCGCGACGATCCACTACGAGCGGTTCGGCGTGGGACCCGACGTGGTCTGGGTGGCGGGCGGTGGCAGCCCCGGGAGCGACTGGCACCCGTACCAGATGCCGCACTTCGAGCGCTCCTTCCGTAACACGACGTTCGACAACCGTGGCATCGGCCGCACGACGTGCGATCGGCCGATGCCGTGGCCGATCGAGGACTTCGCTCGCGATGCGGCGGAGCTGATTCGCGCGGTGTGCGAACCACCCGTGGCGCTCGTCGGACTCTCCTTCGGATCGGCGATCGCCCAGCAGGTCTGCATCGACTTCCCCGAGCTCGTCCGGTGCGCGGTGGTGATGGGGACGGGGGCCTGGTGCACCGGGTGGGGGTGGGACTTCCAGGAGGCCGAGATCGAGTTCCGAAGGGAGGGAGGGCGTCTCGACGGGCTGATGGGCGCCACTCACTACGCCGCGATGCTCTACCCGGCTCGGGTGCTCGGCGACCGGGAGCTGTGGCCGAGGCTGCGGGACCAGCTGCTCGCCTGGATGGACTCCGGCGAGAACGAGACGTCGTTGATCCCGCAGTGGGACGCCTCGCTGCGCTTCGATCAGCGCGCAGCGCTTCCGACGTGCGAGGTGCCAGTGCACGTGATCGCGTTCACCGAGGACGTGCAGGCGCCCCCGCAGGACGGCCTCGAGCTCGCCGGGTTGGCCGGCAACGGCGAGTACCACCTGTTCGAGGGCATGGGCCACGGCTCGATCTACGGGCATGCGCACGAGACGCTGAACCCATTCATCGAGGACCTGATCCGCCGTTACGTCTGAGCGTCGAGCCCGAGCGTCTCGGCCGATGCGGCCGCCTGCTCACGGTGCTCGTGGCGAACCACCACCTCGGACCGGCGTGGACCGGTTCGGTGGATCCCGCAGGGCAGGTGGGACTTCAAGATGCGGCCGGCGAGTCGATGAGCGTCGTCCTCGGACCCCTCGAAGACCGTCGTCCATCCGCGCGCACGCCGTCCGAGGGTCCCCGGGCCGCGGTCGAGACCCAGTCTGAAGAAGACCTCACCCGCCAGCCACAGCGCCGACTCGAGCAGGTTCATCACATGTGGGCGATCAGCTGCTCCACGCGTTCATCGACGCTGCGGAACGGGTCCTTGCAGAGCACGGTGCGCTGCGCCTGGTCGTTCAGCTTGAGGTGTACCCAGTCGACCGTGTAGTCGCGTCGCTTCGCCTTCGCCTGCTTGATGAAGTCGCCGCGGAGCTTGGCCCTGGTGGTCTGTGGAGGTTCGCGCATCGCCAGATTCACCTGGGCGTCGGTGACGACCCGCTCGACCTTCCCGGCCTTCTCGAGCAGGTAGTAGAGGCCGCGCGTGCGGTTCACGTCGTGGTAGCTGAGATCGAGCAGGGCGACGCGAGGCGAGGCCAGCGCGAGGTCGTGCTTGGCCATGTACCGCTCGATCATCATGCGCTTCGTCACCCAGTCGACCTTGCGAACGAGCCGCTCGGGCTCGCCGTCGATCAACGCGTCGAGCGCCTCACGCCACTCGCGCAGGAGCACCTTCGAGATCTCGTCGGCCCCCCGGCGTTCCACGAAGCGTTCGGTCTTCTCGTAATACTCGACCTGCATCTCGATCGCGGACAGCTCCCGACCGTTCGCGAGCTTCACCGTGCGCGTACACGACGTGTCGTGGCTGATCTCGCGGATCGCGCGGATCGGGTTCTCGAGCGAGAGGTCGCGCATCACGGTGTTGCTCTCGACCATACGGAGCACGAGGTCGGTGATGCCGACCTTCATGAACGTCGTCCACTCGCTCATGTTCGAATCCCCGACGATCACGTGCAGGCGCCGGAACCGCTCCGCGTCGGCGTGCGGCTCGTCGCGGGTGTTGATGATCGGACGCGAGCGGGTCGTCGCGCTCGAGACGCCCTCCCAGATGTGCTCGGCTCGCTGCGCGATGCAGTATTGCGCGCCGCGGGGGCCGTGGAGCACCTTTCCCGCTCCGCACCAGATCTGGCGGGTCACGAAGAACGGGATCAGCACGTCGGCCATGCGTGCGAACTCGCCGTGGCGCCCGACGAGGTAGTTCTCGTGGCAGCCGTAGCTGTTGCCCGCCGAGTCGGTGTTGTTCTTGAACAGGTAGACCTGGCCGGAGATGCCCTCCTCGTGCAGACGCATCTCCGCCGCTCCGAGCAGCGCTTCGAGGATGCGCTCCCCCGCCTTGTCGTGCGCGACGACCTCCTTGACGACGTCACATTCGGGTGTCGCGTATTCGGGATGCGAGCCGACGTCGAGGTAGAGCCGGGCGCCGTTCTCGAGGAAGACGTTGGACGAGCGTCCCCAGTGCACGACCCTGCGGAACAGGTACCGGGCGACCTCATCCGGTGACAGGCGCCGCTGCCCACGGAAGGTGCAGGTGACGCCGTACTCGTTCTCGAGCCCGAAGATGCGCCGATCCACCCGAAAAGCCTACGCCGCGCCGGTGGGAACGCCGGGAGGACGCCTGTCGTCGCGGTCCTCGGTCGCGACCGAGGGCCACGCACGCAGGAGTGCCGAGCTGGCCTCCGGAAGGAGGTCGGATCGTGCCGCCCAGTGCTCCGGCACCACGACGGCTCCGACCCACGCCGCCGCGAGCGCCGCGCAGCAGCCCATGGTCCAGACCCCCGCCAGGGCCGCCAGCCCGGGGAACGTCGCCGGTGGCTCTCCCCCGCTGATGCTCAGGACCAACACGAACGAGACGGTTGAGGCGGCCCATACGCCACGCGAGATGCCCCGACAGACCAGGGGGTCGCGGGATCGACGACTCGCCCACACGACGATCACCGAGGCGATGGTGCCGACGAGCAGTCCCACCCCCATCCCGACGGCGAGCGCGTCGATCGCCGTGACCCGCGCGCCTCCTCTCGGAGCTCGGCCCGCGACGTAACCCAGGGAGGTCGCTGAGAGGCCGATCGCCACCAGCGTGATCATGGCCCTCACCGTCGAACGCTGACGCATCGAACCTCCCTTGGACGATCGTGCGTCCGACGGGGTGGTGTGTCCAGCCTCAGCCGGCCAGCAGCCCGGCGATCTCCGGCTCCTCGAGGCGCCGGAACTTGCGCCGGTGCGATCGCGTGCGGTCGAGTACTCCGGCCTCGATCGCATCGGCCTCGATCGTTCGGCTCTCCGGGGAACCCAGCACCTCCACGGCCGTCTTGACGGCCGTCGCGAGGTCCCAGCCGGCCGTGAACCGTCCGCGGAGCGATTCCATCAGGTCGTCGGCGTGACCCCCGATCGCGACGAACTCGTGCTCGTCGGTGACCGAGCCGTCGAACAGGATGTGGTAGATCGCGGTGCCCGACGCGTCACCGTCGACCTCGCCCACCAGGATCTCGACCTCGTACGGCTTCATCTGCTGCGTGAAGATGTTCGAGAGCGCCTGGCTGTAGGCGTTGGCCAGATCGCGGGCCTTCACGTCTTCCCTGCCGTAGGAGAAGCCGCGGAGGTCGGCGAGGCGGATGCCGGCGATGCGCAGGTCCTCGAACTCGCTGTACTTGCCGACCCCGGCGAACGCGATGTGATCGTAGATCTCGCTGATCTTATGCAGCGTGGCGCTCGGGTTCTCGGCGATGAACAACAGCCCGTCGCCGTACTCGAGGCCGATCACTGAGCGACCGCGTGCGATGCCCTTGTGGGCGTACTCCGACCGGTCCTTCATCATCTGCTCGGGCGCGACGTACGGCATGAAGGACATCAGCCGCGCACCTCGAGGATCGCGTCGACGGCCGCCTCGACCTCGGCCTCGGGCACCTCGTCGGCCCCCGACGCGGTCACGGCGAGGGCGAGCGGGAAGATGCGGCGGTGGACGCTGGGCCCCCCGGTCGCGACGTCGTCCTCGGAGGCGTCGAGCAGCGCCTCGACGGCGACTTCGATCGCCTCGCGACGCGTGAGCCCTTCACGCCAGCGCTTCTTCAGCGAGTTCTTCGCGGGCTGGCTGCCCGACCCCGTGGCCTGGTAGTCGTCCTCTTCCCAGCGACCACCGGTCGCGTCGTAGTAGAAGAGTCGTCCCGCGTCACGACGCTCGTCGAAGCCGCCGAACAGCGGCACCACCACGAGCCCCTGCATCGCGAGCGGGAAGTTCTGCCGGATCAGCTGTGCGAGCCGGTTCGCCTTGCCTTCCAACGAGAGGCGGTCGCCGGTGAGCTTCTCGTAGTGCTCGAGTTCGAGCTGGAACAGCCGGACCATCTCGACCGCCATGCCTGCGGCGCCGGCGATCGCGATCGCAGAGTAGTCGTCGGCGGAGAAGACCTTCCGCATCGTTTCGTCGGCGATCGTGTAGCCGGCAGTCGCTCGCCGGTCGCCGGCCACGAGCACGCCGTCGGCGTAGATCAGCCCCAACACGGTCGTTCCGTGCGCCACGCCGGCCGCGGCTTCGGCCGTGACGGTCTGATGCAGGTGGGCGAGCGCCTCGGGGCGGGCGTCCCGGAGCAGGTCGACGAAGCTCGGGTTCGCGCCGAACGACGCGCCCGACAGGGGCAGGATGTGGTCGGTCACTCCCCGCCCTTCTGCACGTAGCTCTTCACGAACTCCTCGGCGTTTTCCTCGAGCACCGAGTCGATCTCGTCGAGGATGTCGTCCATCTCCTCCTTGAGCTCGGCAGCCTTCGACGACGACTGCACCTGGCCGGCGTCGGCGTCGCTTTCGTCGCCACCGCCGCCCTTGCGCTGGACCTTCTTCTGCTCCTGCTCCTGGGGCACGGCACGGCTCCTTTCGTGCGACCTATCCTACCGGGGGTTTCGGAACGACCGACCTAGGGCTGAAGCCGGAGCGTCCCGTCGGCCCGGATCAGCCCTGCAGCGCGGCCACCAGCGAGGCCGCGTCGTCGCACGCCGCCAACAGGTCCTCGACGTGCGCCTTCGTACCTCGGAGCGGCTCACGCATAGGGATGCGCTGCAAGGCATCAGCACCGGTGTCGACGATGAGCGAGTCCCACGAGGCGGCGGCGATCGCGTCGGGGTACTTGTCGATGCACCGGCCGCGGAAGTACGCGCGGGTGTCGATCGGCGGTTCCATCACCGCGGCATCGACCTCAACGTCGGTCGTGAGCCGATCCACCTTGCCGGTCGCCTCCAAGCGGTAGTAGAGGCCCTTGTCGCGTCGCACGTCGTGGTACTGCAGGTCGATCGCGCGGAGCTTCGGATCGTTCCATTCCAGGCCGTCGCGATCGCGGTAGGCCTGCAGCAGTCGATGCTTGGCCACCCAATCCAGCTCGCGATGCAGCGAATGCGGGTCGGTCTCGAGCGCCGTGAGCACGGCCTCCCAGCGATCGAGCACCTCGCGGTGTTCGGGGGTGTCGTCCTCGCGTTCGACGTACTTCTTGGCGTGCTCCAGGTACTCCCACTGCAGCTGAACCGCGTTGACCCTGCGGCCGTCGGCGAGGCCGATCTCGTGTCGGCAGGTGAGGTCGCGGGAGATCTCGTGCAGGGCTTGCACCGGGTTGGCGATCGAGAGATCCGGCAGGAACCGGTCCTCGATCATCTTCAACACGATCGCGGTGGTCCCGATCTTGAGGAACGTGGCGATCTCACAGAGGTTCGCGTCGCCGACGATCACGTGCAGCCGTCGATACCGCTCGGGGTCGGCATGCGGTTCGTCCCGGGTGTTGATGATCGGCCGCTTGAGGGTGGTCTCGAGACCCACCTCGGTCTCGAAGAAGTCCGCTCGCTGGGTGAGCTGGTAGATCGCTCGACTGCGCTCGTCCCAGGGCGCCTCGGCCCCCACCTTCCCGCCGCCCGTGAAGGCGATGCGGGTCACGAAGAACGGCGTGAGGTCGCGGACGATGTCGCCGAAAGGCGTCGCGCGGTCGACGAGGTAGTTCTCGTGGGTGCCGTAGCTGTTGCCCTTGCCGTCGGAGTTGTTCTTGTAGATCGAGAGCGGCGGAGCGCTGGGCATCGACCGGGCGACCTCGTGCAGGGACCGTTCGAGGATGCGCTCCCCCGCCTTGTCGTGCACGACGAGCTCCCGCGGCGTGATGCATTCCGGGGTTGAGTACTCGGGATGCGCGTGGTCGACGTAGTACCGGGCGCCGTTCGGCAGGATCACGTTCGCGAGTCCGAGGTCTTCGTCGCTGCCCTCGCGGGCGGGCACGGGCTCGAACCCGCGGGCGTCGCGCAGCGGCGACTCCTGCTCGTAGTCCCAGCGGATGCGTCGAAGCGATCCAGCGTAAGTCGAGATCAGCAGCGAAGACGAGAGGACCGGGTTGAAGTCGGGTGCCCCGGCCGCGGCGATGCCGTATTCCGTCTCGGTCCCGAAGACCTTGGGGATGGCCACGCGGCCACCTTACAGGTACTGCCCGGCGTTCACGCGTTCGACCTGTCGGCCGTCGCCGTCGTGGCCGAGCAGCGTGCGCACGTACACGATGCGCTCGCCCTTCTTGCCCGAGATACGCGCCCAGTCGTCGGGATTCGTCGTGTTCGGAAGGTCCTCGTTCTCCTTGAACTCGTCGCGGATCGCGGTCAGCAGGTCCTCGGTTCTGATGCCCTTGTCGCCCATCGACAGGAAGCGCTTGATCGCGTCCTTCTTCGCGCGGCGAACGATGTTCTCGATCATCGCGCCCGAGTTGAAGTCCTTGAAGTACAGGATCTCCTTGTCGCCGCTCGCGTAGGTGACTTCCAGGAACCGGTTCCGATCGTTCGGTTCGTACATCTGCTCGACCGTCTTCTCGATCATGCGGAAGCACGCCTGCTGCGGGTCGCCGCCGTAGCGGGAAACCTCGTCGGGGTGGATCGGCACGACCGGATGCAGGTACTTCGACATGATGTCGGACGCCTGCTGCTGGTTCGGCCGCTCGATCTTGATCTTCACGTCGAGCCGCCCCGGGCGCAGGATCGCCGGGTCGATCAGGTCCTCGCGGTTCGACGCACCGATCACGATCACGTTCTTGAGCGTCTCGACGCCGTCGAGCTCGCTCAGCAGCTGCGGCACGATCGTCGACTCGACGTCGCTCGAGATGCCGGTGCCACGGGTGCGGAAGATGGAGTCCATCTCGTCGAAGAAGACGATGACGGGGAGGCCTTCCTCGCTGCGCTCCTTGGCGCGGATGAAGATCTCCCGGATCTGTCGCTCGGTCTCCCCCACGTACTTGTTCAGCAGTTCGGGACCCTTGACGTTCAGGAAGTAGCTCCGCGCGTCGGAGCGTCCGGTGCGTTCGGCGACCTTCTCGGCGAGCGACTTCGCGACCGCCTTCGCGATCAACGTCTTGCCGCAGCCCGGGGGTCCGTACAGCAGCACGCCCTTGGGCGCCTCGAGCTCGTGCTCGGCGAACAGCTCCGCGTACAGGAACGGCAGCTCGACCGCGTCTCGGATCGAGTCGATCTGCCCCTCGAGACCGCCGATGTCCTCGTAGCTCACGTCGGGAATCTCCTCGAGCACGAGTTCCTCGACCTCTTCCTTCGGGAGGAGCTCGGTGGCCACGCCGGCGCGGCCGTCGAACAGGACGTTGTCGCCCGCGCGCACGTGGGTCGAGAGGAGCTGGCCCGCGAGGTGGGCCACGTACTCCTCGTCGCCCCGTCCGACGACGATCACCCGGTCGTCACCCAGGCGGTCCTTGACCTTCACCACCTCGCCGGCGCGATCGGGCTCGAGCACCTCGACGACGTTGAGGGATTCGTTCAGCACGACCTGCACGCCGGGGCGGAACGCGCGCTCGTCGATGTCGGGAGCGGGCATCACGCGCATCTTGCGGCCGGCCGTGAACACGTCGATCGAGCCGTCGTCGTTGCTCGCGAGGTAGACGCCGAACGACGCAGGTGGCTGCGAGAGCTTCTCGACCTCCTCGGCGAGGGCCTCGATCCGGTCGCGCTCGGCGCGCAGCGCGTCGGCGAGCTTCTGGTTCTGGGAGACGGCTCGGTCGAGCTGCTGGCGGGCCTCGACGAGCTTCTCCTCGAGCACGGTGACCTGGCGGGGGGCGTTCGTCAGCCGACGGCGCAGCAGTCCGACCTCTTCCTCCAGGAACTTCACCTGGCCTCGAAGCTCCTGCACCTGTGCGTCGTACCGTTCGACCTGCTCTCGATCCGCCATGGGTGTCACCTCCAGCGGGGTAGAGACGGATGGTACCCCCGGCCCCCCACGTTCCCGTGGAGCGTCGCGCATGCTTCCTCTCTACTCATACGGAAGTTCTCGTCGAACGTGTAATGCCCAATCCAGGGTAGTTCTGACCCGAGGTCGAGTCGACGTGTGCAGACGAAGGGGTCGCAGGCCTCGCGGCGTGCGATGGTGTCACGCCTCGCGGCGTGCGATGGTGAGGAAGCCGGTGTGCCCCACCATGCGGTGATCGGGTCGTACGCTGCGCTCGGTGACGTGCCATCCTCGCTTCAATGTCTCGAACGTCTCGATGTGCTGGAAGCCGTTGCCGGGCAACGCCAGCACGAACTGCTGCACCTGCACGGTCGTGGGCAAGTAGGCACAGACGATGCCCCCCGGCTCGAGCACTTGGCGGAGGGCCGGCAGCGGCCCCCACGGCTCCGGCATGTCGAGCACGGCCCGCTCGTAGCGCTCCCCGGTCATGGCGACCTCGGCAAGGTCTCCCCGTCGAAGCTCGACGACATCAGGCATCTTCCCGTAGAACGCCTCGACGTTCGCGACCGCTTTCTCTCGATGCTCGTCCCTGAGCTCATACGAGACGACGCGGCCCGCGTCGCCCACGGCCCGGCACAGGGCGATCGTGAGCGCGCCCGAGCCGCTGCCTGCCTCGAGCACGCGCGCCCCGGGGAAGATGTCCGCGTAGGTCACGATCGGACCCACGTCCTTCGGGTAGACCACCTGAGCGCCTCGCGGCATCTTCAGCACGAAGTCGGCGAACCTCGGGCGGTACGCCACCAGCACCATGCCCCGCGAGGTCTCGAGTCGCGTGCCTTCGACGGCGCCGATCACCGCGTCGTGCTCCAGGGTCCCACTGTGCGTGTGGAACGTGGCGCCGGTCGCGAGGTGGACGAGGTAGGTGCGGTCGCGCTGGTCGATCAGGACGACGCGTTCTCCCGCCTCGAACGGCCCGCTCATGTCGTGCGTCCGTAGATCTCGACCGGCATGACCTCGTCGGACAACGAGCGGGCGACGTCGCGGTCTTCGTCGGGGACCTCCTCGATGCCCGGCCCTTCCAGCCGCCGGTCGAGGACCTGCGCCCTGGCACGACAGAACGCACAGAACCTGCCGGTCGTCGGGTGCCCGCACGACTCGCACGGTCGCAGCACCACGTCGTCCTGCGCGAACAAGGGCATGCCCCGGTCGAGGTAGCCGAGGAAGAACTGCGCCTTCGTGCCCGGCGAGGTGGCCTCGATCGCGTTCATCGCCTCCTTGTACCGGAGCTGGGTGTTCCCCGCGACGAGGGGGCACTCCTCGACCACGTAGTCGATCCCTCGCAGGAACGCGAAGGCGGCCGTCTCGAGCTCGCTCAGGCGATGGAGGGGCTTCACCTTCTTCACGAAGCCGTCCCTGCCGGGGAGCAGCGGCGACTGGCGCGCGATGAAATCGGTGTTCCACCGCAGGGTGTTGCCGAGCAGCGTGGCCGCCTCGTCGTCGAGGTTGTGGCCGGTCGCGATCACGTCGAAGTCCCCGTCGAGCGCCGCCGCATTGAACGCGTAGCGCTTCGACAGGCCGCAGACCGCGCAGGTTGAACGCGATCCCTCACGGCCGGCCGTGGGGATGTCGTACCCGTACTCGTCGGCCAGGTCGACCACGCGCAGCTCGGCGCCGCGCTCCCGGGCGAAGGCCTCGGTGGCGTCGTGCGAGCGGTCCGAGTACTCCCCGATGCCGAGCCCGAGGTAGAGCCCGGTCGCGTCGTAGCCGAGGTCGAGCAGGACGTCCCACAGGGCGAGCGAGTCCTTCCCGCCGGAGACGGCCACCAGCACGCGGTCGTCTCGCCCGAACATCTCGAAACGCCGGATCGCCTTGCGCACCTGCTCGGTGAAGACCCCGGGGAAGCACTCTTTGCAGAAGGCAGCGTTGTGCCGGCGCACCTCGACGACCGCCGGCCCTCGGCAGCGCTTGCACCTCACCGGGACCCCCCGGAGATCACCGGACGGACCTCGAGCTCGTCGTCGTCGCCCACCTGCTCGTGCCGGGTGACGAGCTCGCCGTCGCGGATCACGAGCACGGTGTCTCCGTCGATGCCGAGCTCGTCGAGTACCTCGCGGATCGGGCGTCCTCCGGGGAGGTCGACCTGACGGTCGGGGTTGCGCAGCTTGACCTTCACGGGGCCCAGGCTAACGCACGGGTCCCGTGAAGGGGTTGCTATGGGATCTCGACGGGCAGGGGCCGAGCGGCGAGCTCGACCTCGACGGTGCGCGTGCCGCCGTCGGCCTCGACCAACTCGACCGACACGCGGTCGCCCGGGGCGAGTCCATCGAGCACGGTGCCGAGGTCCTCGGGCGAGGCGATCGCCTGACCGTCGATCGAGACGATCACGTCCCCTTCGCCGATGCCGACGTCGTCGGCGGGGCCGTCGGCGAGCGTGCCCACCACGAACGCTCCTGTCTCGACGTCGATGCCCTGCTGGAACCTGAGATCGGAGGTGAGCTCGGTCGTGGAGACCCCGAGGTAGCCGGTCGCCGCGAGCGGCTCCTCGATCGACGACATGATCGTGTCGCGCACGAAGTCGATCTTGATCGCGAACCCGATGTTCTCCGCCTGGCCGTTGCCCGCGGAGTTGATGCCCACGACGTTGCCGGCCATGTCGACGAGCGGGCCGCCCGAGTTGCCGGGGTTGATCGCAGCGTCGGTCTGGATCACGCTCGGGTAGGTACGCACCGGCACCTCTCCCTGCGGGGTCTGCTGGATCTCGCACGCCCGGCAGTTGGGGTCCTGCGCCTCGATCGTGCGATCGAGCGACGAGACGATCCCGGTCGTCACGGTCGGGCCCCCTTCGAGTCCGAGCGCGTACCCGAGCGCGACGACGCGCTGGCCGAGTCGAAGTCCCTCGGAGTCACCGAGCGGCACCGTCGGCAGGCCCTGCTCGTCGATGTCCAGCACGGCGAGGTCGTTGAGGCAGTCGGCGCCGATCAGCCGCGCCTCGTACTCGGTGCGGTCCTGGTCGGAGAGGAAGACCGTGAGGCGGGACCCTCCTTCGACGACGTGGCAGTTCGTGACGATCACGCCGTCGTCGCGGACGATGAAGCCGGTGCCGACGCCCTGCCCGGAGCTGCCGTCGGCCTGGTACACGTCGGTCGTGACGTTCACGACCGCTGGCAAGACACGATCGACGACCGCCGCGACGGGTTCCTTGCCGGCGTCGATCGGCTCCGTCGAGGTCGCGCTGTTCAGTCCGGTGGCGCTGTCACCCGTGGACGCGTCATCACCGAGGGACACGGAGCAGGCGCTCGCGGTCACGGCGAGCACCGCGACCAACACGATCATCGTTCGTCTCATCGAGGGTCCTCCCACTTCGAGGGTATCGGGTTCACATGTCGTGGTTCGCTACCCCGACGGTAGGGGGTTCAGCTGGGAGAACGCTGAGATGTGACGATGGTGTTCCCATGAGCGTCGCGACGCCGCGCTGGGTTTACGAGGCAAGTGACCCGGCGGGCTTCTCCTTCCGGGGATCGACGAACGGGATCGCGGCCGTGGTGCCGACGATGTGGTCCCCGTCCTCGGTCTCGACGTCGAGTCGGTTCCCGGGCTCCGCGAGGGCGATCGGCACCCACACGTAGCCGATGTTCTTCTTCAGGCCCGGCGACCAGATCGCGTCTGTCATGTGACCGACCGGCTTCCCATCCGATGACACGGTCCAGTACTCGGACATCTCGGCACGCAACTCGTCGCCGTCGAGCTCGATGCCCACCAGCTTCCGGTCGACCCCCTTCGCGCGCAACTCCTCGAGAGCCACCTTCCCGATGTAGTCCTGCGGCTGTTCCTCGACGAGGCGCTCGAGTCCCATCACGTGGAACGGGGTGTCACCCAGTCGGATGTCCGAGCCGTAGTTGAAGATGCCCGCCTCGAGGCGGCGTCCCTCGCAGGGCGCGATCGGGCGGATGTCGAACTCCTCCCCCGCCGCCGCGATGCGGTCCCAGAGCTCGTCACCCTTGTCGTAGTCGAGCAGGTTCACCTCGAAGCCCGGGATCGCCGTCCAGCCCGTGCGGCTGATCACGACCGGGATGCCGTCGACGTCGAACTCCTCGATCCAGTAGTACTTGATGTCGTAGATCGCGGGGCCGACGAGCTTCTCGAGGGTCTTGGCGGCCATGGGACCCTGCACCTGCATCGGATGCACGTCGGGGGTCGAGACCGTCGCATCCAGACCGCTCGACGCGGCGACGCCGAGTGCGTACAAGCCGGCATCGGAGTCGGCGAGCTGCATCCACCACCGGCCCTCAGCCACGTGCAGGAGCACCGGATCGTTCACGATCGAGCCGTCGGGCGCGGTCACGAGCATGTACTTGCCCTGCTTGACGGCGCACTTCGTGAGGTCGCGACACGTGATCATGTCGATCAGGCGGTCGGCGTCGGGTCCGCTGACCTCGATGGTGCGTTCGACGCCGACATCCCACATCGTGACCCCGTTCGCGAGCGCCCAGTACTCGACCTCGGGGTCGTCGTAATAGGCGGGCAGGTACATGTGGTTGTAGATGTCGTACGACGTGCATCCCGCCCGACGGGTCGCGTTGAAGAACGGCGACTGCCGGTACCAAGGACCGAAGTACAGGGTCGCGCTCTTCTCCAGCATCTCCTGGCGCTCGTTCACCATCGTGCCGATCTCCCGTTCGTGGTGTGGGCCGGGCTCGGTGCCCGGCCGCCAGATTGAATCATCGTTCAGGCGCACGTCCCACGCAAGCCGACGCTGGGCTTCGGCCAGCGCGGCGACGCTGAACGGATGGTCAATGTGGGGGTTACGAGACCGGGATCTGCTTCTTGGGGTCGACGAACGGCATGTCGACCACAGTGGCAACCCGTTCACCCCACTCCGACGACACGCCGAGCTCCGTGCCGAGCGTTGAGAGCTCGGTCGGGACCCAGGCGAACCCGATGTTCGCACCGAGCCGAGGCGAGTGGATGGCCGAGGTGACCTTGCCCACGACCCGCTCCCCCGACGAGACCGACCACTTCACGTTGTTCAGCGCGGGGAACGGGTCGCCGTCGATCTCGATGCCGACGATGCGGCGCTTCACCCCCGCGTCGCGGATCCGGCGGAGCGCCGCCAAGGAGATGCACGCGGCGTCGTCGAGGGTGTCCCAGTCGATCAACCGATCCAGGCCCATCTCGATCGCGTTGTTCTCGTAGGTCATATCGGCGCCCCAGTTGAAGATCGCGCCCTCGATGCGGCGGATGTCGCTCGGCCCCGTCGGGACGATCCCGAACTCTTGCCCGGCGGCCATGATCGCCTCGTAGACGTCGTTCCCCCGCGCGGTGTCGGTCGTGTACACCTCGTAGCCGACCTCCGACGTCCATCCCGTGCGTGTGACTACCACGGGGACTCCGGCGATCTCCGCATGCATCCAGAAGTAGTATCTGAGGTCGAGGATGTCCTCGCCGAGCAGCTTGACCATCAGGTCCTTGGATCGGGGGCCTTGCACCTGGAGCGGCGCCACGTCGGCTTCCTGGATTGTGACGTCGAGGTCCGGGTAGGCGTTCCTCAGCCCACGCGCGAAGAGCAGCGCATCGCTCGACGCGAGCGCGAACCAGAACGTGTTCTCGTCCATGCGCGTGAGCACAGGGTCGTTGATGATGCCGCCGTCGCTGTCGCAGATCAGCACGTATTTCGCCTGGCCGACCGCGCACTTCGAGAGATCGCGAGGGGTGAGCAGCTGGGCGAACGTGAACCCGTCGGGTCCCGAGATCTCGAGGCACCGTTCGACCGAGACGTCCCAGAGGGTGACGGCGTTCAGCAGTGCGTCGAACTCCGCCTCGAAGGTGTCGAACCGGATCGGGAAGTACATGTGGTTATAGACGGTGAACCCCTTGGGACCGTAGCGCTGAGTGGCCTCGTAGTAGGGGGTTCGGCGGTTGCGGGCGCCCCGCTGCACCAGGGACATGTCGAACGGCTCTGCCATGGTTGCTCCCTCCGATTTGGTTGGGCGATGGTATGTCGAACCGCGCCCGCCGGCTGACCGCTCGCTGTCCGGGGGTCAGGCGTCGGCCGTGTCGGGCTCGTGCACCTGCGGAGGACGGCTCGCGTGGCCGTCGACGTAGGCCTGGGCGACCATCGCCATGAAGATGTGCACCTCGTCTTCGCTCCAGGCGAACGGACCCTGGTGGAAGCCCTGGCTCTGCAGCCCCCGCGACAGCGACTCGCAGGCGAGCCAGTCCTCGCGGTTCGTGATGTCCCAGAACTCGCTCGCGTACGCCGGGCTGAAGTCCGCTCGCTCCGTCGCCTCGGGTGGGAAGAGCCACTGGCACTCGATCCTCGTGCGTGAGGGGCCGAGCGGCTCGATGCGGTGGGTCATCACGTAGTCGGGGTGCAGGCTGATCAACAGGTTCGGGAAGAGGCCGAAGTAGTAGACCTCCCGCCGCTGGCGTTCGTCGAGCCCTCGGATCGGCACGCCGCCCGACTCGCCCGTGAGCGACATCGTCTGCGCGAAGTCCTTGAGCTCCATGTTCCCGCCGACCCAGAGCCCGTCGTGGGCGAAGTTCTGACCGGAGTCGACCGGCGTCACGTCGCAGAGGGCCGGGTGGATCGACGGACAGTGGTAACACTCGTGGTAGTTCTCGGTGATCGTCTTCCAGTTGGCGGCGACCTCGTAGGCGTGGGTCTCCGCGGTGAAGAGCCGCTCCGTCTCCCACGGCGCGATCAGCTCGTCGAGGTTGCCGACGACCCGATCGAGCGCGGGTGCGGTACCGTCGGCGTTCACGAAAACCCAGCCGCGCCACTCCGCGATGCGCGCCGCGATCAGCGGGTACTCGGACTTGTCGAAGCCGTCGAGGTCACCGAACCGTGGCGCGGCGCCGAGCGAGCCGTCCAGCTGGTAGACCCACGCGTGGTACGGACACTTGATCGCACGGAGGGTCCTGGTCGCTCCCGGCTCGAGCAGCTCGTGCCCCCGGTGGCGGCACGTGTTGTAGAAGCCCCGGAGGGCGCCGTCGAGGTCGCGCACGACGAGGACGCCCTCGGACCCGATGCGAAACGCCTGCTGATCGCCCGGGTTCGCGAGCTCGTCGGCGCGGCCCACGCAGACCCATCCTCGCTCGAAGAGATGCTCCGCCTCCCAGTCGAACACCGACCGGGAGACGTACGCCTCGGCGGGCAGGGTCCGGGCACGGCCGAGCGTCGGCGCCAGCACGGGACGCAGGAGCTCAGGGGCGATCGGGCTCGTCGACATGACGGTGTGGCCTCCGGGAGCAGACGATCGATTGCGGAGAGCCGAGGCTAGCATCGGGGCTCCCGACGGCGCGGACCTCCGCTCGACCTCGGGTCAGCCACGCCAGCCGGATCTAGATGCGGGAATCGACCTCACAGACAGCACCTGACTCGAGGTGCCGTGACCAGGCTGAGAGTTCGTCACGTCGCGGCAGGTTGGGGACGATGCGAACCACCTTGAGGTTGCCCTGTGCGTTGGTGGTCCGGATCTTGGAGAAGATCCGCTCCCCATCGTGGTAGAGCCGGACCCGCCAATCGTCACGAGCCTGGTTCGTCACGAGGCGCAGCGCGACCGAGATCTCCTCACCGAGCTTCGTCGCCACGAGGCGGCACTCGTAGGTGAGGCCTCGCTCGGCGCTCGCGGAGGCACCCACGGATCCGACCGATGACGTCGCCGCCAACGCGGCAGGGAGCACGCTCGTCCGCATCCATCCTCTCCCCACCTGACCCTCCCTCCGAGGTCCGTTCATGACCCCACCGCCTCGAACACGCGCTCCCCCTCCACGAACGTCTGCTCGACCGTCGCGTCGGCGATCTCTTCGACCGGGTGCTCGAAGGGGTTCCGGTCGATCACGGTGAGGTCGGCGAACTTGCCCACCTCGATCGAGCCCGTCGTGTCGTCGAGGTGGTTCACGTAGGCCGAGCCCATCGTGAACGCCGCGAGCGCCGTCGCGAGGTCGAGGCGCTCGTCGGGGATGAAGACGTCGTGGCGCTCGACCTTGTGCGGGTAGGACGGGGGCATCCGGCGGTTCACCGCGACGTGGATCTCTTCGAGAGGATCGGGGCTCGACACGCTCCAATCGCTGCCCATCGCGAGCGTCGCCCCCGCGCGCACCAGGCTCGCGAACGGGTACTGCCACCGCCACCGAGGTTCGCCGAGGAACGGGATCGTCAAGTCGTCCATCTGCGACTCGTGGGCCGCCCAGAGCGGCTGCGCGTTCGCAACGGCGTGCAGGCGTCGGAACCGCGGGATGTCGTCGGGGTGGACGACCTGGATATGCGCGAGGTGGTGCCGGTTGTCGCTCGCACCGTTCGCGGCCAGCGCGGCCTCGATCGCATCGAGGGCTTCGCGCACGGCCCGCTCGGCGAGGGCGTGGTAGTGCACCTGGAAGCCGAGCCGGTCGAGCTCGGTGACGTAGCCCTTCAACGCCTCCGGGTCCACGAACGAGATGCCTCGATTCCCGGTCGACTCGCCGTGGGCATCGAGGTAGGGGTCGATGACGGCGGCCGTGAAGTTCTCGCAGACGCCGTCCTGCATGATCTTGATGCTCGTGGGGGAGAACCGGCCGATGCGGCCGCGTTCGCGCATGTCCACGAACGCCTCGATCTGCTCCGCCCCTCGGTGGCGATCCCACCACAGGGCCCCCACCACACGGGCCGTGAGGTCGCCGCGGCCCGCCGCGTCGACGTACGTCCGATAGTTGCTGCCGAAGTTCTGGTGGTCGTCGACGATCGCGTCCTGCCACGCCGTGATGCCTAGTGAATGGAGATACTCCTGGCCCTTGAGCAGCGCCTCGGCCATCTCCTCGCCCGTGGGCGCGGGGGCGTGGCGCCCGACGAGCTCGGCCGCTCCCTCGTGGAGGGTCCCGGAAGGTTCCCCGTCGTCGGTTCGCTCGATCCGCCCATCGGCAGGGTCCGGCGTGTCCCTCGTGATGCCCGCCTGCTCGAGGGCGCTGGAGTTGACCCAAGTGCTGTGGCCGTCGCGGTTGGGGAGGTACACGAATCGGTTGGGCACCAGCGCGTCGAGCAGCTCCTTGGTGGGCGTGCCTCCCGGGAAGACGTCCATCGACCACCCGCCGCCCAGGATCCACTCGCGCTCCGGGTGCTCCTCGGCGTACGTCTTGATCGCGAGCAGGTACTCCTCCTCGGTCGAGAGGTCGTGCAGGTCGCACTGGAGCATGTCGAGGCCCCCGCCCACCGGATGGACGTGCGCATCCTGGAAGCCGGGCACGAGCATCCTGCCGGAGAGGTCGACGACCTCGGTCGCCGGGCCGACGTGTGCCCTGATGTCATCGTCGGTGCCGACGCCGACGATGCGCCCGCCGCGAACCGCGACCGCGCGGGCCCACGAACGGGCCGCATCGACCGTGTAGACGGCCCCGTTCACGAAGGCAAGATCGGCGTTCCCGCTCGTGCTCATCGGGTGCGTTCCCTCCCTGCTCGGATGCTGCGCGGAGGATATCCCGTGGGGGATGTCGAGACCACGGATCGCGGTCTCAGGCGAGCGACACGAGGTCGAGGAGGTCGTCGTCCCAGTACCCGAGCGCCGCTTCGGGCATCATCAGGACCCGCTCGGGCGCCAACGCCTGGACGAACTCGGGATCGTGGCTCACGATGATCATCGCGCCGGGCCATCCTTGCAGCGCCTGGGCGATCGCCGTTCGCGAGGGCGGATCGAGGTTGTTCGTCGGCTCGTCGAGCAGCAACAGGTTCTTGCGTCCCGCGACGAGCTGCGCCAGCGCGAGCTTCGTCTTCTCGCCGCCCGAGAGCGTGCCGGCATCCTGGAACGCGATCGAGCCGGTCAGGCCGAACATACCGAGCAGCGAGCGGAGCTGTTGGTCGTCGGCGGGCGAGGATGCCTTCATGTGTGAGAGCACGTCGACCCCGTCGGTGATCCCTTCGTGTTCCTGCGCGTAGTAGCCGGGAACGACGTCGTATCCGAATTGGAAGGTGCCCGCGTCGGGCTCGGTCTGCCCGGTGAGGATCCGCAACAGCGTGGTCTTGCCGGCGCCGTTCAGCCCCATGACCAGCAGGCGCTGCCCACGTCCGACGTCGAACGAGACGTCCTCGAAGACAAGGGTCTGCCCGTAGGACTTGTTCAGCCCTTCCACCGTGAGCACGGTCGCTCCACAGTGAGGCGGCTCGGGGAAGCGGACCCGCAGGCTGCGCTCGTGTGTGGGAGCCGTGATGCGCGCGGCCTCCAGCTTCTCCCGGCGTGTGTCCATCGACTTCGCGGTGCGCGCCCGGCGTTGAGTCTGCCCGCGCATCGAGTCCGCGAGTGCTCGAAGGCGCCGGATCTCCTGTTCCTGCCGCTCGGCCAACGTCGTCAGCCGCGCCTCGTCGCGGGCCCGCGCCGCTCGGTACTGCGAGTAGGTGCCCCGGTATTCGACGATGCCGTCGCGGCCCAGGTGCATGATGCGCGTGATCGATGCGTCGAGCAGGCCGAGATCATGGCTGACGACGAGCAGGGCTCCGCCGTAGCCGGCGAGGAACTTCATCAGCCACGTCTTCGCGTCCGCGTCGAGGTGGTTCGTCGGCTCGTCGAGCATCAGCAGGTCCGAGCCGCCGAACAGGATGCGCGTGAGCTCGAGTCGTCGGCGTTCGCCACCCGAGAGGGCTCGCACCGGCAGGGAGAGGCGATCCTGGGCGAGGCCGAGGCCGGACGCGATCGAACGAACCTCCGACTCCGCCCGGTAGCCCCCCGTGGATCGGTACTCGTCCTCGAGCGCGGCGAAGCTGGCGACGCGTCGGTCGGAGGGCTCCTCCTCGAGCGCGAGGCGGGCCTTCTCGAGCCGGGTCGCCAGGTCGACGAGGTCGCGAGCCTCCAGCACGTACCGGAGTGCCGGCATGTCGTCGCTCTCCCGGTGTTGACGGGGGTCCTGGCGTAGGTACCCGACCGCGCCACGACGCACGACCGAACCTCCGGCGGCCGGCTGCTCTCCCGCGATGACCCGGAGCGTGCTGGTCTTCCCGGCTCCGTTCCGGCCGACCACGCCCATCTTCTCGCCTGGCCACAAGGTGAAGGAGAGGTCGCTGACCACCGTGAGGCCACCGGCCTCGACGTCGAGGTCTCGCACCTCGAGCGGGATCACGAGATCGCTCCGGAGCGACGGGCGGCGGTGGGATGGATCCGGGTGTGCATCGGACTGCTCCTTCGGGTGTTCGCGGCCGGTGGGCGCGACGACAGAGCGCCGAGATCGGCGCCCTGTCGACGAAGGAGTCCCGCTAGTGCACAGGACGACTATAGCGGAGCCGCCGCGGCGGCCACCGATGCGGCGTTCGGGTCAGGCCGGCGCGACGACCGGCTGCTTGAAGACCACGAAGGCGTTGTTCTCGACCTTCGTCCCGACCATCACGAAGGTGTACGCGCTTCCCTCGGTTGCGCTCGTCACGGTGCGCGGACCCAGGATCGGGGTGGTCTTGCCAGCCCTCGTCGTGAAGATGGTGAAGAGGCCGACCGCGCGGGTGAAGCCGGACTGGTCGCCACGGGCGAGCGCGGGGATCGCGATCTCATCGCCCACGTAGACGTCGACCGCGCCGCCCTTCATCATGTGCGCGGCGGTGATCCGGAACTCCCCGCCGGGCGTCGAGGACAGGTCGTTGTCGAACGCCGTGATCGTCGGGTCGCCGGCCTCGAGCCGAGCCACGGCGGTCACGTTGTCACCGTCGGCGAGAGGGACCGACGCCGTCGCGAGGAGTGCGCCCTTGCACTGACCCTTCGATGCCGCCCGGATCCGGATCTTGGCGGTGCTCGGCACGAGCTCCTCGCGGAAGCGGGTCGCGTACTTCATGCCCGACTCCACTTCGCCGAGGCCGGCGATGCAGACGTCGACCTTCACTCCCGGGATCCCGTGCACCACATACAGCACGGCCTCGCCCGCGCCGCCGGCGCTAGCCACGGGGGCGCCGGCCATCAGCATCGAGCCGGCTGCGACCGCCGATATCACGGCAGCCGAGATGGAACGAGGGAACCTCACGGTGCGACCTCCTCATGTCGTCGTCCGGATGCGATCCGCATCCGGCGCGTCATGCTATCGGCCGTGCGCCCCGTTCACATCGGCCACTCGGCCCGAGTTGCGGACCGACGGCGGAATCACGAGAAGCGCGCGTAGTGGTACTGCGCGCGGCCGCCCGCCTTGGTGAACGCCCCGGCGACGTGCAAGGCACCGCCTTGGACGGCGAGGCCCCATACCCCGGTGTAATTGCAGCAGATCTGCGGCTTCCACGATGTCACGACCTGTCCGTTGCCGGCGTCCAGTGCCGCGAGCCGAGGTTGGTGGAAGCAGTTCTCGTTGGGATTCTGATTGCTGCCGCACTGCTGTCCGCCTGACTGGGCGACCCACTGGAAATGCCCGCCGATGATGACGGTCGACGAATCGAATTGGGTGATCACCTGGGTCGAGCCCGAGGTGTCGGTCTTCCACACTTGCCCGCCGTCCGACGCCCGGT
>DASSCU010000019.1 GCA_035697485.1 Actinomycetota bacterium | reverse complement strand
CATCAGGTCCGACTCGTTCCCGCCGTCGGCGAGCCACCGATGCGCGAAGGCGTGGCGGAACATGTGCGGGTGGATGTGCAGGTCGAGGCCGGCCTCACGAGCACGGCGCTTCAGGATGTCTCGGGGGGCGGTCTTGCCGAGTGGCCCGCGAAGGCCAAGCCAGAGATCGGGGGCGTCGGAGTAGGAGTGGGCTCGCCGTGCGCGGATGTAGGAGTCGAGGGCCCGGACGGTCTTGGCGCCGATCGGTAGCGCCCGCGGTCGGCGTCCCTTGCCGATCACGTAGAGCAGGCCCTGGTCGAGGTCGACGTCGGATTCCTCGGAGTTCTCCGACCATCGAAGACCTAGGATCTCGGCACGGCGGCCTCCCGTGTCGATGAAGCATCGGAGCAATGCCATGTCGCGGCGGTCATCGAACGTCTTCCCGCTGCACGCCTTCAGCAGGGCGCGGAGCTGATCCTCGGTGAGCACAGGCGGGGGAGACTCGGGCACCTTCGGTGGGTGCATCCGCTCCATCGGGTTCGAGGTGAGCTCGCCCTCTTCGACCAGGAACCCGAAGAACCTCTTGAGGGCGCGGTACCGGTTCGAGGCGGTCGCGGGCGCTCGGGTCTCGAGCAGGTGCTCCATGAACGCCTCGACGTGCTCCCGCGTGATCGAGGTCACGTCGGTCGGCATGCCCCGCTCGATCAGGAACTCGGTGAAGCGTTCGACTGCGCTGCCGTAGACCGCGATCGTCGAGGGGGACAGGTTCTCTGCCCTGCAGGCTCGCATCCAGCTCTGGGTGAGGACGCCGATGTCACCTAGACTGGTCGCCGTGCTGGTGTCCACGTGCCTTCGCCTCCGTTCCAGTTATGTGGGGAGAGAGCGGTGTGCCACCGCACATGCTAGCACGATATACCGACTGACCTGCAGAAACAGCGGGGCGTAGCGCAGCCTGGTAGCGCACTTGCTTTGGGAGCAAGAGGTCGCGGGTTCGAATCCCGCCGCCCCGACATGTCGATCGTGCCTTCCTCCCGGGGCGCCGTCTCGGCGATGCTCGTGTCAGCCTCGCTCGCGTTGGCCGGACTCGTGGTGATGGTCGCGGCGGCGCCGACCCCGGCCGCAGCGGGGGGTGGGGATCCCGCGCTCCTTCCCGACGTGGTCGTGCGACCACTCTCCGAGATCCGCATCCAGAAGGCGACAGGGGTGAAGCTGCTGCGGTTCGCGTCGATCATCGGCAACCAGGGCGCCGGCGTCGTCGAGCTGAAGCCCGATGCGGTCGGCAGATCGGCGGAGAACGATTGCGACGGTGACGGCGACCCGCTGAACGACCGGAAGGCGTTCCAGCGCATCTTCGGCGACACCGACGGCGACGGCGTGTTCACGCGCGGGACCGACACCGTGCTGTCGAAGCGGTTCGCGGGGTGTTCGGTCTTCCACCTCGCCCACGACCACTGGCACTTCGAGGAGTTCGCGCGCTACCGGCTCGTGAAGCCGAAGACCGAAGATGTCGTGGCCAGCTCGGAGAAGGTGTCGTTCTGCGTCCGCGACAGCATCAGGTTCGACGGGGGCCTGCCTGGTTCGCCGGGGTTCGTCCACTACGGCAACTGCACACAGAACTCGATCACCGGCCTGTCGATCGGCTGGGCCGACTACTACGGTTCGACCCTGCCCGGCCAGGAGCTCGACATCCGCGGCCTTGCCGACGGCCGCTACTGTCTGCGCAACGAGGCAGATCCCACCGACCGGCTCGACGAGTCCGACGAAGGGAACAACGGCCGCTCGACCCTCGTGCGCATCAGGGGTCGCGAGGTGACCGACCTGCAGCAGGTCTGCTGAGCGTTCCTCAGCGGGCCCCCGGTCCTCGGCCGTAGCGCGACATGATGTCGACCAGCACGCCGTGGTCGAGGCGGTGGGCCGTGATGCCGTCGCGCCCCTGCATCGTCTCGGCGGCGACGAGCGCGTTGAGGATCGCTTCCTCGGTCGCCTCGATCGCCGCCCAGAAGAGCTCGCTGATCGAGCCGTTGGGGATCATCGAGACCTCGATCGGCGCGGTCTCGCCGTCGGTCTTGTAACTCTGCAACGCCCCCCGGTTCGCTGTCGAGAACGCGAGGAAGATATCGCCGCTGGAATGCTCGCCGGCGCCGCCCGCCCGCGCGATGCCCAGCCCGGCCCGCTGGGCGAGCCGCTGCAACTGGTGTGGAAGCATCGGCGCGTCGGTGGCGAGGATCACGATGATCGACCCCGCGCCGGGCTCGATCGGGCGCCGCAGGTCCTCCTCCCGTTCCCACGGCGAGGGCACCGCGGAGAGCGAGATCTCACGGCCGACGGGCACCCCGTCGACCGTGAGCCGTTCCCGGCGGCCGTAGTTCGCCTGCACGAGGGCTCCGACGGTCCGGTCGCCGACCCTGCGCGAGGCGGTGCCCGTGCCGCCCTTGAACTCGTGGCAGACCATGCCCGTGCCGCCACCAACGCCCCCCTCGGGCACCTGCCCGGAGGCCGCCGAGTCGAGGGCGGCGAACAGATGCTCTGGACGCACGTGCATGCCGTTGATGTCGTTGAGGGCCCCGTCGTAGGTCTCGCCGACGACGGGAAGGCTCCAATACGCGGTGAGGTCCGCGCGGCCACGCAGCTCGGCCGCCACCAGGGCGTCGCGCACGACCCCCACGCTGTGGGTGTTCGTGAGCGCGATCGGTGTCGTGAGCTGACCCGACTCTCGGATCCACTCCAAGCCGGTGAGCTCGCCGTTGCCGTTGAGTCGGTGGCAGCCGGCGAACACGGGTTCGGCGCCGATGCCTGGGTGCGGCACGATCACGGTGACCCCGGTGCGCACCGGACCCTCACCCACGAGCAGCGCGCCCTCGCCTTCGATCAGCGTGGTCATCCCGACCGTGACGCCGTCGACGTCGGTGATCGCGTTGAGCGGGCCCGGCGGCAGCAGGCCGACCGTGAGGCCGAGGTCTCGGTAGCGGGTCATCGGTGGCGGAGCCTACCCGGTCGCGGCTCGCACGGTCGCGGTCACGAGCGCCGCGACGATGACCACGACCAACACCGGCGCCTTCAGCTTGATCGCCACCGCCCCCGCGAGCACGCCGGGCACCCGCGCGTCGACGACCAGCTCCTGGTCTCCGCCGAAGGTGTTGACCGCCACGAGGGCGGCCAACAGGGCCGGGGCCAGCAGGGCGACGACATCGGTGACCCGCCTGGGGAGCTGCTTCCCACCCAGCAGCATCGGCCCGAGCGCCTTGATCACGACCGTGACGGCGCCGACGGCGATCACGACCGTCCAAGTGGCGCTCACGGCGACGCCTCCTCGGGCTCGTCGGCGGCAGTTGCACGGCCGAGGCCCAGCAAGCACGCGGCGCTGGCGGCGATGATCGGCACCCCCGCTGGCGTGAACGGGGTGAGCGCGAGTGCGATCGCCGCGCCGAGCACGGCCGCCTCGATCGACCGCCGATCGCGCAGCTGCGGCACGAGCAGGGCGAGGAACAGCGCGGGGAACGCGGCGTCGAGGCCCCACCGTGACGGATCGCCGATCACGTCGCCGAACGCGACGCCGAGCACTGTGCCGATCACCCACGCCGTGTACAGGGTCACGCCGGCGCCGAGCAGCACCCGTGGGTTGAAGCGACCGTCGCCCTCGGCGGCGATGGCCCACGACTCGTCGACCGTCAGCTGGGCGTGCAGGAAGCGCGACCACCAGCTGCCGGTGAGGTAGGGAGCCACGCTGACGCCGATCGGGCCGTATCGCGCGTTCAGCAGCACTGCAGCGGTGATCGCCGAGACGACCGTCCCCCCGACATCGAGGATCGAAGCCGCGGCGAACTGCGCCGATCCGGCGAACGTCGTCATCGACATCACGATCGGCGCGAGGCTCCCCATGCCGGCGGTCTTCGCCAGCACTCCGAACGAGATGCCGAACCCCACCACCGCGATCGCCAGTGGGGCGACCGCGCGCACGCCGTCGCGGTGGGAACGCTCCTCGCGGGCCGGTTCGCTCATCGTCCGGCCATGCTAGAGGGGTGCACATCACCTCGACGTTCGAACCCTTGCCCCCCGATGCCGTGCGGCGGGCCCTGCGCGGACTGCCGGACGCAGACGGCTACGCCGTGCAGGTCAAGCCCCTGCGCTACCGAGAACGTCCGCACCTATCTGCCTGGACGGACTTCGACGAGCGCACGATCACGCTGCAGGTGCCGGAGCCGTTCTTCCCGTTCGGGGAGGTCGTGCCGTACGCGGCCAAGCGCCGGCCCGGCCCACGGCTGCGCTTCATATGGCTCACCGAGGGGGTCACGTTCCGCACGCCGCGCGAGGTGGTGCGATTCTTGTATTGCCACGAGTGGATGCACGTCTGGGGTACCACTAGGAAGGGCGGGCGCCGGGTAGGGGAGACCGCGTGCGATCGGTTCGCTCTGCAGAACTACCGGCGGCGGATCGTGACCGTAGCGGACGCCGAAGCATCGCTGAACGGGGATCGGCCGCCGCCACGGAGGTGATTTCTTACACTGCCGGTGTGGGCCGTCCACCGAGCGAGCCGGTGAAGTGCGAGAACCCGCCGTGCCAGCGCGTCGCGCGTGCCCGGAGGTTATGCATGGCCTGCTACGAGTACCAGCGCCGCACGGGCCGCCTGCGCCCTGAATCGGTGATCGTCGCCACCGGCCAGCCCCAGCTCGTTCGAGAACTCGAGGCCAGGGCGTGGGGCCAGCGAGGGCAGTAGCGATCGGCGGAGGGGGCCATGAACCAACCCGAGAGCATCGCCATGATCGGAGGCTACTCGGTGGTGTGGACGCCCACGTAGGCTGAACGGATGAAGGACCCGAGGGTGCCTGGCAGAGTCGTGCTAGCCATCGGACTGATCCTGTTGGGACTTCGCTGGGTGATCCCGGCTGTATCCGACATCGAACTGGGTTCGGCAGCCAGACTGTTCCTGTCGGCCGGTGGAGCGGTCGCCATCTTCATCGGCGGGGCGATGTTGTACTGGCCATCTCGCCCCCGCTGACGACTTTCGCGTTCGGCTGAGTCCAGCACCCGTCGCAGAGCATCAGCCAGCTGTAGCCTTGCCCGCTCACCCTCCTCGCCCTCAAGGTCCATCAGCAGCTCGGCCAGCCACTCGCCGTCGGCTCGGGCGAAGAAGCCTGCCGATCAGCACTGCGCGATCGGAGTCGCTGCGGGTGATCGCATCGAGCAGTTCACGCGCTGCGGGTTCGCCCAGGCATCGACCACACGGCGTCCGGTGTCGTCCACGGCGTGACATCTTCTCGATAGGACATGCGGCGCTGATGCGGACCAGCGACGACCACGCATCGGACGAGTTCTGGTCCTAGGCGTGGCTGCGTTCTCGCGGGACGCGCTTGCGTGCGACCGTCTGAAGGTAGGTCAGCTTGAAGACTAGGCTGCCGTCGTCAGAAGTGTTCCACGCGGCTGCAAGCCGAGGCAGCTCGTCACAGAAATCCTGCCACTGCTCAAGCGACAGCTTTCCCTTGAAGTCCAGCACATAGGCGTCCTTTTCCAAGAGTTCGTTGCAGAAGTGATCCACCGAGTCGAACCGGGGATGTATCGCATGGCGACGTATGTCCATGTCGTGTGCCCGTGGCTGCAACGCGGCTCGGACATGATCTTCTTGACCCCAAGGGGGTAGGTAGGGCTCTCCAGCCGTTCCAGAAGCGATATCCGAAGAAAGCTCTTCCAGCCCGCCCCAGAAGTCCTCGTTTGTCCAGTCGATGATGCCGACGATGCCTCCAGGTCGCACCACCCGGAACATCTCTGCCACAGCGGCATCGCCCCAGGTGCTATTGAGCACGTCGCCAAGCGAATCGAGAGCGAAGTCGAAACTCTCATCCGCGAAGGGCAGGCGCTCCCCACGCCCTTCCACCCAGGAGACGGATTGAGCTCGCGCCAGAGCGCGGCTGCGTCCCAGTTCGATCTGCGAGCGCGACAGATCAAGGGCTGTTACGTACGCGCCACGCTCGGCGGCGGCGAGCGCTGTGTTCCCGTCGCCTGAGGCCACGTCGAGCACACGGCTACCAGCTGAGACCCGGGCCTCCTCTACAAGCGTCCCGGAGATCGGCACGAACATGCGTGACCAGAAGGAATAGTCGCCGGCCGCGAATCGATCGATCTTGAGCTCCACCGTGGTCAGCTTAGGCATCCGCTGCTAGCCCATCGTCCCAATGTTCACATCCGCATTTCCTTGTGTCAGACCCCGTGGCTAGGGTTTGTCCGCGTGTACGGCAAGGTGATGGGCGGCACGCGATCGGACAGCAAGCCCCGGCGCACCGGTGGCGCTACTTCGCCGGGACCAAGCCGGCCGCCCCCACGCCAGCGGTGCATCGCCTGCCGTACGGGGGACGCTTAGCTGCCCAGCACCGCCTCGGCGATCGCGGCAACCCTCTGCACGATGAACACGCCGGTGGCCTCCTAGCGGACGGTGCTGGTGTTCGTCTGCCCGCGTGCGACCGATTCGCTGCGCAACTACCGGCGTAGGCAGGTCTCGGTCGACGACGCCGCGGATGCGCTACGCCGGCGCTGAGTCGCCGCGCCGATCACCGATCGCACTTTCGAGTAGCACCGTGAAATGCTCGACGCGCATGCGCTGGCGCTCGGGCTGGCCCGCGAGCCGGTGGAACAAGCCAGGGTCGAGTTCCTCGGTGACGAGGGCGTCCTGCAGCGAGTTCGAGAGCCAGTCGACCATCGACACGATGATCTCCAGGTCGACGTCGGCCCGCACCTCGCCCCGTTCCTGCCCCCACTCGACGAACTCGAGGGTGCCGTACGGGTCCTCGCTCACGAGCCAGCGGTTGATCTCGCGCTTCAGCGTGAGGTCGGTGCCGTAGTTGCCGATCAGCACCACGCGGTTCGGGATCCAGTCCTCCTTGATCAGGTGCTCGGTGCGCTCGAGCCAGAAGCGCACCGTGGCGAAGAATCCTTGGGCCCGCACGTCCTCGGGAGCGTCGAGCCAGGCGGGGAGCGTCAGCACCGCACGTTTGTACGCCTGCAGGAACAGGCCGGACTTCGACCCGAAGTGCTGGAAGATCGAACCCTTGGCGATGCCGAGCTCGATGGCGATGTCCTCGACCTTGGCGCC
>DASSCU010000018.1 GCA_035697485.1 Actinomycetota bacterium | reverse complement strand
CGCCGACTACGAATCGTGGTGGCGCCGGCTGCTCGAGGCGCAGATCGCGTTCGTGCAACCGACGACGTGGCAGGGCGAGAAGCTCGCGCGGCTGTGCTTCGTGAATCCCCGCACCACGATCGACCACGTGCGCGCGGTGCTGGGCACGATGACGTCGTAGCGGGCGCCCTGGGGGCGGGCGGACCTCACGGTGGCACGCCCCCTCGCGTCGGCTCGGCAGGCACCTCCGTAGTACCGCCTGCGTCGGAAGAGGGAGGTCCCTGCCGAGCTCGCCCGGGTTGAACCCCTCGCAATCACGTCTCGAGGAGCCGACCGAGTCCGCTAGTTCCCGATCGGTCCTTGCCGGCGGTATGCCTCGTCCTGCATCGCCATCAGGCGCGCCACCCGTTCCTCGGTGGGCGGGTGGGTCGAGAACAGGCTCGTCAGGCCGCGGCCCTTCAGCGCCGCCAGCGGGTTCACGATGAACATGTGGGCCTCGCCGGGCTGCAGCGAGTGCGGCGGCGGCACGCGCCTGCTGGTCTGCTCGAGCTTCTGCAGCGCACTCGCGAGTGCCCGCGGGTCGCTCGAGAGGAACGCCCCCGACTCGTCGGCCTGGAACTCCCGGGAGCGCGACACCGCCATCTGGATCAGGCCGGCGGCGATCGGCGCGAGGAGCCAGGCGACGAGCGCCACGATCGGGTTCCCGCCCTCGTCGTCGCCGCCGAACCACAGCGCCATCCACGCGAGGTAGCTGATCGCGGTGCCGATCGCGGCCGCGATCGAGCCGACCAGGATGTCGCGGTTCGCCACGTGGCTGAGCTCGTGGGCCAGCACGCCTCGGAGCTCACGCTCGTCGAGGAGCTGCAGGATGCCCTTCGTCACCGCGACCTTGGCGTTCTGCGGGTTGCGCCCGGTCGCGAACGCGTTGGGCTGCTGCATGTCGGAGACGTAGACCCCCGGCATCGGCATGTCGTTGGCCTGCGTCAGCTCCCGCACGATGCGGTACAGCTGCGGGTACTCAGCCTCCCCCACCTCGTGGGATCGCGTCGACCGGATCGCGATCGATCCCGACCACCAGTACATCGCGAAGTTGAACCCGAGCCCCATCACGAGCGCGATCGTCATGCCTGCACGCCCGCCGAGCAGCGCGCCCACCGCCAGGAACAGCCCCATCAGGGCGGCGAGCAGGATCCACGTCTTGGCCCGATTGATACCAGGTGTCACCGTCATCACTCCCCGTGATCGTTCGATACCGATCGTCCCATAGGCCGTTCGATACGAAGGGCCCGGCGGTTCCCCGGTGTCGGCGGGCGCACAGGACTCAGGAGCCGAGGCCGACGAGGGTCGACAACTCGGCGAGGCGGGCGATCGCGCCCGGCAGCACGAAGATCGCCACGATCGCGACCATCGATACCGCGACCACGGCGGTCACGAGCACCGGCACCCGTAGCCGCGACCGGTCGGCCGCGTCGCGCAGGAACATCTCCCGCGGCACGGCCAGGTAGTAGAAGACGCTCACGACCGAGTTCACGAGCATCACGACGGCGAGCACCGGTCCGAGCGTGCCGCCGCGTTCGATCGCGGCCTGGAAGATCAGCAGCTTCCCCCAGAACCCACCGGTCGGGGGCACGCCGGCCAGCGAGATCATGAACACGGCCATGCCGACCGCGATGAACGGGGCCGTCTCGCGCAGGCCGGCGAAGTCGGCGATGCGCAGCGTGGGGTGCCGACGCGAGACCGCCACCGTCGCGGCGAACGCGCCGATGTTCATGATGCCGTAGATCAGGATGTAGGCGACGGCCGCGGCGAACGCGGTGCGGTTCGTGGCAGCATCATCGGTCACGAGCGCGAACGTCAGCAGGATGTAGCCCGACTGGGCGATGCCCGAGTAGGCGAGCAGTCGCACGACCTGGACCTGCTGCAGCGCCACGAGGTTGCCCACGAACATCGTCGCGATCGACAGGAACGCGAAGATGGGCACCCAAAACTCGTACTGGTCCGCGAACGCGACGAACATCAGCTGCAGCAGGCCGGCGAAACCGGCCACGCTCGACGCGACGGCGAGGAACGCCGCCACGGGCACCGGCGAGCCTTCGTACGTGTCGGGCGCCCAGAACTGGAACGGGAAGGCCGAGACCTTGAACGCGAAGCCCACGACCACGAACAGGATCGCGGCGAACGCGAGCGTCTCCAGGTCACCCGAGAGCCCGCCGAGGGCGACGCCGATCTCCGCGAGTTGCGTCTTCCCGCCCGTGACGCCGTAGATCAGGCTCATGCCGAACAGCATCACGGCGGTCGACAGCACGCCGATGATGAAGAACTTCACCCCTGCCTCGTTGGACTTCACGTCGCCCTTGCGGAACGCGGCCATGAGGAAGCCGGGCGCCGAGACCAGCTCGAGGGCGATGAACAGCAGCAGCAAGTCGCGCGAGCTCGGCATCATCACGCAGCCGAGGAACGACGTCAGCAGCAGGAAGTAGTACTCCCCCTGGTAGAACCCGCCCTCGCGGAAGTACCGGAGCGAGAGCCCGAGCACGAGCATCGCGGTCACGAGGAAGAACGCCTTGAACAGCAGGGCGAACTCGTCGACCACGTAGGTGCCGCCGAAGCTCACGCGGTCGTCGGCGCCGATCAGCGTGAGCACCGCGGCCAGGGACCCCACGACGCCGACCAGGCCGATCGGCATCGCGAACCACTTCAGGCGCTCGGGCAGGAAGACGTCGACCACGAGCACGAGCAGGATCGTGCCGGCGAGGATGAACTCCGGCAGCAGCGCGTGGTAGTCGACGTCCATCGAGAGGACCTAGCTCCCCAACAGGCTCATGAGCCCGGTCACGGCCTCGTCGGTCACGCCGAAGACCAGCCTGGGGTAGAGGCCGAGCACCAGGATCAGGATCAGCAACGGCAGCCACGAGACCCACTCGACCACGAGCACGTCGCGCAGACCGGCTTCCCGCCACTGATCGGGCAGGGTGCCCATGTTCACCCGCTGCAACATCCACAGGAAATAGCCGGCCGTGAGCACCGTGCCGATGCCGCCCATCACCATGAACACCCGGAACAGACCGACCTGGTCGGCGAGCACGAACTCGTTCGGATTGAAGGAGCTCAGCAGCGCCATCACCTCGCCCCAGAAGCCGGCCAGCCCCGGCAGCCCCAGCGAGGCGATCGCGACGAAAGCGAACACGCCGCCGAGCTTCGGCATCGTCTGCAGCATGCCGCCGCCGATCTTCGCGATCTCGCGGGTGTGGTAGCGGTCGTAGATCGACCCGACGCAGAAGAAGAGCATGCCGGTGATCACGCCGTGGGCCACCATGCCGAAGATCGCCGCCTGGATGCCGATCTCCGTCAGCGTCGCGATGCCGAGCATCACGAAGCCCATGTGCCCCACCGATGAGAACGCGATCAGCCGCTTCAGGTCCTTCTGCGCCAGACAGGCCAGGGCCGCGTACACGATCGCGATCGCGGCGAGGGCACCGATCCACGGCGCGTACTTCTGGGCGCCGTAGGGCATGAACGGGATCGCGATCCGGATGAACCCGTAGGTGCCCATCTTCAGCATGATGCCGGCCAGCAGCACCGACCCGATCGTGGGCGCCTCGGTGTGCGCATCGGGGAGCCACGTGTGGAACGGCCACATCGGCACCTTCACCGCGAAGCCGAGCGCGACGGCGCCGAACACGACCAGCTGGAACGTCTGGCTGAATCCCCCGGCCAGGCCGTAGTCGCGGAGCACGACCATGTCGAACGTGTGCGGGTCGGGCCCCTGGAAGTACATCGCGAGGAACCCCAGCAGCATGAAGATCGACCCGAACAGCGTGTACAGGAAGAACTTGATCGAGGCGTACTCGCGGTTCGCCGATCCCCACACGGCGATCAGGAAGTACATGGGCACCAGGACCAGCTCCCAGAACACGAAGAACAGGATGAGGTCGAAGGCGATGAACGTGCCGGCCATGCCGGTCTGCAGCAACAGCATCAAGGCGAGGAACGCCCTCGTGCGACCGGGGTCGGGCACGTAGCGCCACGTGTAGATCGCGCAGAGGAACGAGAGCAGGAACGTGAGCACGTACAGCGGCATCGAGATGCCGTCGATCCCGACGTGGTACCGAACGCCGATCGCGCGGATCCAGCTGACGTCGAGCACGTACTGGAGACCGTCGACGGCGTAGTCGAAGCCCACGGCGATCGCGAGCGAGAGCGCGAGCGCCGCCCCCGTGATCGCGATGCCGAGCCCTCGGATCGCGCGATCCTTGTCCTTCGGCATCAGCACGATCACGATCGCCCCGAGCACGGGCAGGAACGTCGTGATCGTGATGGCCGAGTTCTCCCAGGTCATGTGGCCTCCACGCTTCCTCTCAGACGACTCGGATGAACACGACGGCCAACGCGATCACGCCCACGAACAGCCCCACGGCGTACCACTGCACGTTGCCCGTCTGCAGGTACCTCAGGACGTTGCCGGTCTTGCTGGCCCCTTCGCCGGCACCGTTGACGATGCCGTCGATCACGGCTCGGTCGAACCACGCGATCACCTGGGCGAATGCCCTGGTGACCGACGCCGCGCCGTTCACGATGCCGTCGAGCACGACCTGGTTGAACCAGTTGACGCCCGACGACCAGGTGTCGCGCACCGGATAGACGATCGCGCGCATGTAGAAGGCGTCGATGTAGTAGCGGTTCTGGAACACGTTCCAGAGGGGACCCATCGGCGCCTGCAACGGGTCCTGCGCCTTCCGCTCCTTGTAGAGCGCGTACCCGGCGAACAGCCCGAGCAGCGCCCCGGCCGTCGACAGCAGCGCGATCCACGGCACGAACACGGCCTCGTGGACCGCCTCGTAGAAGACCCACTGGCCGAACACGGCACCGAGCTGTGGCGACCCGAGCAGGCCGACGCCGAGCGTGGCCGCGGCGAGTGCGACGAGCGGGCCGGTCATCGTCGCCGGCGACTCGTGCGGGTGCGCGTGGCCCTTGTACTCCCCGAAGAACGTGAGCAAGACCATGCGCATCGTGTAGAAGGCGGTGATCACGGCGGTGATCAGGAACACGACGAACAGCCAGTAGACGTGCTCCTCCTCGGCGACGACGAGCAGCTCGTCCTTGGACCAGAAGCCGGCCAGCGGGAAGATCCCGGCGAGGGCGAGCGAGCCGATCAGCATCGTCCAGAACGTGACCGGCATCGACTTCCGAAGGCCACCCATGTCGCTCATGTTGTTCGAGTGCACCGCGTGGATCACCGAGCCGGCCCCCAGGAACAACAGCGCCTTGAAGAACGCGTGCGTGAACAGGTGGAAGAACCCGGCCGTGAGCCCGAGCTCACCGAGCGAGAGGCCGGCCACCATGTACGCGAGCTGCGAGAGCGTCGAGTAGGCGAGCACGCGCTTGATGTCGTCCTGCACGATCGCGAGCAGCGCGGCGCCGAGCGCGGTGATCGCCGCGACGACGCTGACGGTCGTGAGCACCCACTGGTCCGCCTCGAGGAAGACCTCGAAGAGCCGGCCGATCAGGTAGACGCCGGCGGCCACCATCGTGGCCGCGTGGATCAGCGCCGAGACGGGCGTGGGGCCGGCCATCGCGTCGGGCAGCCACACGTGCAGCGGGAACTGCGCCGACTTCCCGACGGTGCCGCCGAACAGCAGGATCGCGGCGATCGAGATGAACAGCGGTGAGGTCTCGCCGAGGCCGAGCTCGTGAGAGATCTCGGTGATGTTCGTGGTGGTGAACCCGGTGAGGGCGATCAGCATGATGATGCCGAACGTGAACGGGATGTCGCCGACCCGGGTCGTGATGAACGCCTTGATCGCGGCGTTGGAGTTCTCCTTGACCTCCCACCAGTGGCCGATCAGCAGGTAGGAGCAGACGCCCATGATCTCCCACCCGACGAGCAGCTGGATCACGTTGTTCGAGACGACCACCGTGAGCATCGCGGCGGTGAACAGCGACAGCACGACGTAGAACCACGTGAAGCGCTCGTCGCCGTGCATGTACCCGAGCGAGTAGATGTGCACGCAGAGCGAGATCGACGTGACGACCACCAGCATGATGCCGGTGAGCCCGTCGACGAGGATGCCGAGCTCAAGGTGCAGCGGCCCGATCGTGAACCAGTCGATGCTTCCCCCGAACGGTCCGCCGCCCTCCACGAAGTGCCACAGGACCCCGAGCGAGAACAGGAACGCCGCACCCACCGCCACGATGCCGTAGACGGCGCCCTTGCCGGGGGTGCGCTTGCCGAAGAACAGGATCAGCGCCGCCGAGATCAGGGGCAGCACCACGACGACCCACGCGTGCTCGACGAACCAGAGCCCGTTCGTGGTGGCCTCGTAGACCACCTCACCCTCGGAGGCGAGCGCGTTCACCACTTGAGCAGGTTCACCTCGTCCACGTTGATCGACTCACGCGTGCGGAACAGCAGGATCACGATCGCGAGCCCGATGCCCACCTCGGCGGCGGCCACGGCGATCACGAACAGCGCGAAGACCTGTCCGGTCATCTGCTGCAGCGCCGACGCGAAGGCCACCAGGTTCACGTTGACGGCATTCAGCATCAGCTCGATCGCCATCAGCACCATCACGGCGTTGCGGCGGGCCAGCACGCCGTAGACGCCCGCGGAGAACAGCAGGGCCGAGAACATCAGCACCAGTGGCAGCCTGATCACGAGGCGTCGTCCTTCCTCGCGAGCACGATGGCCCCGATCAGCGCCGCGAGCAGCAGGAACGAGACCGCCTCGAACGGCAGCACGTAGTTGCGGAAGATCGCCTCACCGACCACGTCGGTGCTGCCCTGCGTGGTTTCGAACGCCACGGCGTCCTGGACAGGGAAGGCCTCCTGGATCAGGAAGACGAGGCCCGCGAAGACCCCGACCCCGACGAGCGCGCCGATGCCCCGCTGCTGGTTGTCGAGCGTGTCGCGTCCGATCGGCGCCTTCGTGAGCATCAGCCCGAACAGGAACAGGATCACGATCGCGCCCACGTAGATCAGGATCTGGACCCAGGCGACGAACTCGGCGCCGAGCAGCAGGTAGACACCCGCCACCGAGAGCAGCGAGACGACGAGGTAGAGGGCGGCGTGCACGACGTTGGTGGCGGTGACGACCGCGATCGCCGACAGGCCGCCGACCACGGCGAGCACGAGGAACGCGTACTCCTGCGCACTCACGCGCTACCGCCTGCGGCCGCCTGAGGGCCGGCCTCGTCCGTGTCAGGGACCGCTCCCTCCTCGAGGGCAGGGGGCGGCAACACCGTGTAGGTCCACTCCTCGAGCCGCTCCTTCTCGTGCGTGAGCGGATCGATCTCGTACTCGGCGTACTCGAACTCCGGGCTCCAGAAGAGCGCGTCGAACGGGCAGACCTCGACGCAGATGCCGCAGTACATGCACAGCGCGTAGTCGATCGCGAACCGGTCGAGCACCTTCATCGAGCGGCCGCGTCCGCCGCCGGCGGGCTCGTGCGTCTCCTTGTGGGCGTCGATGTAGATGCACCAGTCGGGACACTCGCGCGCGCACTTGTAGCACACCGTGCAGTTCCCCTGCTTCAGGGCGATCACGCCGCGCGTGCGTGCCGGCAGGTCGGGCTTCACGTGCGGGTACTGCACCGTGACGGCCGGCCGCAGCATCGTCTTCATCGTGACCGTGAGGCCCTTGAGCAGGCCCTGGCCGACGCCGGACTCCGGCTGCTCCTCGTGCTTGGTCGTGTCGATGGCCACGGTGTCAGTCGTCCTTGTCCGTCAGAACGCGACCTTGAAGACGGCCGCGCCCAGGATCCACACGAGCGAGATCGGCATCAGCGTGAGCCACGCGAACCGCTGCAGCTGGTCCTCGCGCAGCCTCGGGTACGTCGCCCGCAACCAGATCACGACGAACGACAGGATGCCGATCTTCGCCGCCATCCAGATCGGATCGGGAAGCGGGATGCCCGGCAGCCCCTGGTACCCACCGAGGAACAGCACGGCCGCGATGCCTGACAGGGCCACGATGCCCGCGTACTCGGCGAGCAGGAAGAACGCGAACTTCAGACCGCCGTACTCCGTGTATGCGCCGTAGATGATCTCGGAGTCGGCGATCGGCATGTCGAACGGGGTGCGGCTGAGCTCAGCGAGCGAGGCGAGCATGAAGATGAGGAAGAGCGGGAAGAGCGGGATCGCGTACCACAGCGACTCCTGCGCCTCGACGATGCCGACCATCGAGGTGACCCCCGAGAGCATCACGACGCCGGCGGCGGCGAGCACGAGCGGCAGCTCGTAGGCGATCAGCTGGGCGGCGGCGCGCAGCGCCCCGATCAGCGAGAACTTGTTCGCGCTCGACCACCCGGCCATCAGCACACCGATCACCGAGACGCTCGACATCGCCATCACGAAGAAGATGCCCACGTCGAGGTCGAGCGCGAACAGCGAGTCGCTGAACGGGATCACGACCAGGATCGCGATGTAGGGCACCATGGCCACGGCCGGCGCCAGAGTGAAGATCGTGCGGTCGGCCGCCTCCGGCACGACGTTCTCCTTCTGGATGAACTTCACGCCGTCGGCGATCAGCTGCGCCCACCCGTGGAACGCGCCGGCCTCCATCGGCCCGAGACGCGCCTGCATGTGGGCCAACACCTTGTGTTCGGCGTAGCCGACCACGAGGGGCACGATCAGGAAGAACGCCATCACGAGCACCGTCTTCAGGATCAGCGCCACCCAGAAGTTCGACGAGAGGTCGTCGATGAACGACGTGCCCGCCTGCGCGAGGAGGTCGATCACGATCACTCTTCCTCCTCCTCTTCACCCTCGACCGCGCCGGGCCACGGTTTGGCCTCACGCGTCATCAGGGCGAAGTCCTTGCGGAGGGGATGGCCCTCGAACGGCTCCGACAACAGCAGCTTGACGGGTTGCGGGTGGCCCTGGAAGCGGATGCCGAACATCTCGGCGGTCTCGCGTTCGTGCCAGTCGCACGTCGCCCACAGGTCGCTCACGGTCGCGAGCACCGCGTCGTCGTGAGGCACGCCGACCTTCACCCGCACGTTGTGGTGGTGCGTCGTGGAGAACAGCTGCGTCACGACCTCGAACCCCCGCTCCTCGCCCCAGTCGACGCCTGAGGTGAAGTCCGCGTAGTCGCACGCGAACTCGGGCTCGTCTCGGACGAAGCGGCACACGTCGTGGTAGCGCTCGCGGGTCACGGTCGCGACCGTCTGCCCGTGCTGGTCGGCGACATCGAGCACGTCGGTGCCGAACCTCGCCCGCAGCCGGGAGGCGGCCTCGTCAGGAGACAGCGGGCTGGACCGTTCCACCGAACTTCTCCCCGATGTCCTCGTCCTTGATCTTGTGCTGCAGCTCGATGATGCCGTGCAGCAGGGCCTCGGGCCGTGGCGGGCACCCGGGCACGTACACGTCGATCGGCACGATCTGGTCGACGCCCTTCGTCACGGAGTAGCTGTCCCAGTACGGGCCGCCGCAGTTCGAGCACGAGCCGAACGAGATCACGTACTTCGGATCGGGCATCTGCTCGTACACCCGCTTGAGCGCCGGGGCCATCTTGTCGGTGAGCGTGCCGGCCACGACGAGCAGGTCGGCCTGCCGAGGTCCATGGGCCGTGGGGATCACGCCGAGCCGGATGAAGTCGTTCTTGGCGGTCGATGCGGCGATGAACTCGATCGCGCAACAGGCGAGGCCGAAGTTCATGACCCACAGGGAGTAGCGGCGTCCCCAGTTGAGGATGAACTTGACGGGCTGGATCCTGGGCAGTGGGGTCCTCTCGGTGATCAGGCCCACCGCAGGACCCCCTTGCGCCACGCGTACAGGAGTCCGACGGCCAAGATCCCGATGAAGATGGCCATCTCGACCACCGCCGCATAGCCGATGTCCTCGAGCACCCGAGCCCACGGGAAGAGGAACACGCTCTCGACGTCGAAGATCACGAACAGGAACCCGTAGACGTAATAGCGCACGTGGCTCTGGGACCAGCCCTGTCCCACGGGATCGATGCCGCACTCGTACGTCAGCAGCTTCTCGCGGTTGGGCTTGCTGGGGCCGACCAACCACGCCGTCGTGAACGCCACGGCGACCAACAGCGCGCCTGCGACCAGGACCGCCAGCACGACTCCGTATGACGCGTAGTAATCGCTCATGACAGTGGAAGGCTCCTCGGGCGCCCGTATCCTAGCAGCGCCTTCTCGCGGCCTCGCATGGGTTCGGCGCCCCTCATGCGGCCGCCGCTCCGCAGCGGACCGCCAGGAACTTCGCGAGCTGGATCAGCGCGTGCCGCGCGTGTCTGTCCGGCAAGCGTTCGGCGAGCCGGGTGGCCCGCTTGACCTCGTCGGTGACGGCGACCCGCGCGGTGTCGACCGAACCCCCCGATCGCACGATCTCGAGCACCCGGTCGAGCATCTCGCCGTCGGGTGAGCCGTGCGACAGGATGCGGGCGAGCTCCTCCCGGTGCTCGTCCTCGGCCAGGGCGTGCAGCACCGGGAGCGTGAAGACGCCCTCGCGCAGGTCCTGGCCCGGCTCCTTCCCGAGCTCGATCTGCGAGGACGTGATGTCCATGATGTCGTCGGAGAGCTGGTAGGCCATGCCGAGGGCGTCGCCGAACTCCTCCAGCACGTCGACGTGATCGGGGTGGGCGTCGGAGAGCATGCCGCCGAGCCGGCACGAGGTCGCGATCAGCGAGGCGGTCTTGCGGTGGATGATCTCGAGGTAGTTCGAGACCTCCTGCTCGACCTTCGCCGAGTTCGACACCTCGCGGATCTGCCCGTCGCACAGCACCGCGATCGTGCGCGCGAGCAGCCGACAGACGTCGGTGCCGAGATCGGTCGAGATCTCCGAGGCACGCGCGAAGAGGTAGTCGCCGGTGAGGATCGCGACCGTGTTGTCCCAGCGGACGTTCGCGCTCGGTGCGCCGCGGCGGGCGTCGGCCTCGTCGATCACGTCGTCGTGGTAGAGCGTGGCGAGGTGCACGAGCTCGATCGAGACGGAGCCCGGCACGAGGCGTGGGTCGGCGGGGTCGCCGAAGTACCCGGCCAGCAGCACGAGCATCGCGCGGAACCGCTTCCCGCCCGCGGCGATCAGGTAGGACGACGTCTCGGTGAGCATGCCCGAGGCCTCGATCTGCACCGACTTCTCGAGCGCCTCCTCGACCTGGTCGAGCCTCGTGCGCACCTCGGACTCGAGGGTCGCGTCCGGCGGCTCGAGCCCCGGGATCACCCGCCGACTCATCGCTCGTCCCCCTCGCTCTCGATCACCACGTGAGCACCCCGGCTTCCTGCAGCAACGGCACGATCACGCCGGGCACGATACCCAGCACCACGATCATCGCGGCCGGCACGGCGAGCACCAGCCGAGGCAGCGGCGCGCGATCGGCGGCATCCTCGCCCTGGGGGTCCCGCATCGCCATCAGCGCCACGATGCGCAGGTAGAAGAAGGCGCCGGCCACGCTCGCGAGCGCGCCGATCAGCACGAGCGGCCAGTAGCCGGCGCTGGTGGCCGCCCCGAACACCAGCACCTTCGCGACGAACCCGGCCGTCGGGGGGATGCCCGCGAGCGAGAGCAGGAAGATCGTCAGCAGCACGGCGAGCACGGGCTGGGTGCGGATCAGGCCGCGGAAGCGGTCGAACCCGGTCTGCTCGCGGATCCCGCCGGAGATCAGCATCACGACGCCGAACGCGCCGAGCACCGCCGCGCCGTAGGTGATCACGTAGAACAGCGCGGCGGCGATGCCGTCGCGGCCCGGCTGGACGAAGGCCGACAGGATGAACCCCGCCTGCGCCACGCTCGAGTACGCGAGCATGCGCTTCACGTCGCGCTGGGCGATCGCGAGCACGCTGCCGACCACCATCGAGACGGCCGAGAGCGCTGCGATCGCCGGCGCGAGATCCCACTGCTGCGCGACGAAGGCGACGTCGAGCACGCGCACGAGCGCCACGAAGACGGCGGCCTTCGTGGCGGCTGACATGAACGCCGTCACGGGGCTCGGGGCGCCCTGGTAGACGTCGGGCGTCCACATGTGGAACGGCACGAGCGAGACCTTGAACCCGAGCCCGACCACGAGCAGCAGCGCCGCGATCACCGCGAGCGGCTGGCTGCCGGTCGTGCCGGTGAGCGCTCGGGCGAGGCCCTGGATGCTCGTGGTGGCGGCCGCGCCGTAGCTCATCGCGACCCCGTACAGCAGGAACGCTGAGGCGAACGCGCCCATCAGGAAATACTTCATCGCTGCCTCGGTCGGCCCGCGGCGGAACGTGAGCGCCGTGAGCACGTAGAGCGAGAGCGAGAGCACCTCGATCGCGAGGAAGACGATGATCAGGTCGGCGGCGGCCACCAACAGCGCCATGCCGCCGAGCGCGAACAGCAGCAGCGCGTAGAACTCGTTGCGCCGGAACTCGTCCTCTTCGAAGTAGTGGAATCCGAGGTAGGCGCCGAGGGCGCCGATCCCGCAGAGCACGAGCGTCGCGACGACCGCCAGACGGTCGACGCTCGCCATGCCGCCGAGCACGGTGACCGGCTCGCGGTCCCACAACCAGAGCGCCGAGGCGGCGGCGGCCGCGAGCACGGCCAGCGTGAAGAGCACGAAGGGCGCCTGGGCGGCCCGGCGGGCGAAGGCGGCGCCGAGCAGCGCGATCAGCGCCCCGCCGAACAGGATCAGCACCGGCAGGATCGCCCACAGCTCCACGCGGGGCGGGTCGATCACGGCGCCTGCTCCCCCGTCGGGGCGCTCGCCTCGACGAGCGGCTCCACCGGCTCGCCGACCTGCACCGCGCGCACGCGCTCGGAGACCTCCTCCGAGGTTGGACGCAGTCGCTCGAGCACCGGGGCCGGGTGCAGGCCGATCCAGAGCATCACGGCGACGATCGGCACGACGATCGCGCCTTCCCGCCACGACAGGTCGGGCAGCGACCCCCATCGCTCCTTCAGCGACCCCTGGAACGTGCGCTGGTACGACCAGAGCATGTACACCGCGCTGAGGATCACCCCGACGATCGCGATCGACGCGAGCACTCGGTCGACCGAGAACGTGCCGAGCAGCACGAGGAACTCGCCCACGAAGTTGTTGAGCCCCGGCAGTCCGATCGACGACAGCATCGCGACGACGTAGGCGCCGGCGAGCCACGGCGTCACCTGGACGATGCCGCCGAGGTCGGCGATCTCGCGGGTGTGCGTGCGCTCGTAGAGCATGCCGAAGACGAGGAAGAGCATGCCGGTCGACAACCCGTGGTTCACCATCTGCAGCACGGCGCCGTCCATCGACTCGGCCGAGAACGCGAAGATGCCGAGCACGATCAGCCCCATGTGGCTGACCGACGAGTAGGCGATCAGACGCTTGATGTCGGTCTGCATCATCGCGACGATCGCGCCGTAGATGATGCCGACGACTGCCAGCACCATGATCGCGGTGGCGAAGTACCGCGAGGCCTCGGGGAACAGATCGAGGTTGAATCGCAGCATGCCGTAGGGGCCCGTCTTCAGCAGGATCGCCGCCAGCACGACCGAACCCTTCGTCGGCGCCTCGGTGTGGGCGTCGGGCAGCCAGGTGTGCAGGGGCCAGACGGGCACCTTCACGGCGAAGCCGACGAAGAACGCGAGGAACAGCCATCGCGCGACACCCGTCGGAAGCTGCAGCTGCTCGAGCTGTGTGAGATCGAACGTCGCCGCACCGAGCTGCTTCCCGGACTCGACGTACAGCCACAGGATGCCCACGAGCAGGAACGCGGAGCCGAACATCGTGTACAGCAGGAACTTCGTCGCGGCGTAGATGCGCCGCTTCGAGCCCCACACCCCGATGATGTAGTACATCGGGAACAGCAGGGCCTCGAAGAAGACGAAGAACAGCAGAAGGTCCAGCGAGAGGAACGCCCCGATGATCACCGTCTCGAGGAACAGCGCCATCGCCATGTAGCGGCGCACCTGGTGCTCCACCTTCCACGACGCGGCGATCGCGATCGGGAACATGAACGTCGTGACCATCACGAGCCAGATCGAGAAGCCGTCGACGCCGACGAACCAGTTCAGGCCGACCGATTCCACCCACGGGTGCTTCGAGACCATCTGGAACCCGGCCTCGCCCGTCTCGAAGTTCGCGAGCATGCCGATCGAGACCGCGAAGGCCGCGAGCGTGGCGGCGAGCCCGACCCACCGTGCGGCGTCGTCGGTGATCGAGCGCCACACCAGCAGCACCGGCAGGCCCACGAGGGGGGCCGCGATCGCGAGCGTGAGCCAGGGCATCGTGTCCATCTAGACCCTCACCGCCGCGTACAGGAGCAGCGCCGCGCCCCCGGCCAGGAACGACAGGGCGTAGCGGCGCACCTTCCCCGACTGCCAGATCGGCGCGAACCCGGCCGCCCAGACGGCGAGCCGCCCGACGCCGTTCACAGCCCCGTCGACCACCGTGCGGTCGAACCAGGCGAGGCCCGCCGCTCCGCGCAGTCCCACGGTGCCCACGACCCAGGCGTAGAGGTCGTCGATGTAGAAGGCGTGACCGAGCACCCCGGCCATGCCGGGTTCGCGATCGGGGAACGAGATCCAGCGCTCGGCGTTCCTCGGCCGGTACAGGCGCCAGGCGATCGCGATGCCCGCCAGGGTCAGCACGATCGAGATCGCGATCAGCGCCTGCGTCGTCGGCCCCGCGTGCCCTTCCTCGACGACGCCGACCACCGGTTCGAGGAACGTCGCGAGGCGCCCCTCGGGGGTGAACGTGAGCCAGGCGCCGGCGAACAGCGCGCCGATCGCGAGCACGACGAGCGGCGCCCGCATCAGCGGCGAGGCCTCGTGGGCACGCCCCTCGTATCGCTGGTCACCCATGAACGCCGTGAAGTAGAGCCGCGCGATGTACCAGGCCGAGACGAGCGCCCCGAGCGAGCCCAGCACGTACGCCCAGACGTCGCCGGCGTGGCTCGCGAGCTCGAGGATCGCGTCCTTCGTGAAGAAGCCGCTGAAGGGCGGCAGGCCCGACAGGGCGAGGGCGCCGGCGCCGAACAACGCGGCCGTCCACGGCATGTCGCGCCGCAGGCCGCCGAGGCGGCGCACGTCGATCTCGTCGTGGAGACCGTGCATCACGTTGCCCGACGTCAGGAACAGCAGGGCCTTGTAGAACGCGTGCGCCACGAGCAGCGAGATCGCGACCGCGGAGAAGCCGAGCCCGGCCGCCAGGAACATGAACCCGAGCTGCGACATCGTCGAGTACGCGAGCGCCCGCTTCATGTCGTACTGCCCGAGCGAGGAGAACCCTGCGTAGAGCGCGCCGGCGAGTCCGACGACCGCCACGACGGTCAGCGCGACCTCCGAGACCTCGAACAGCACGTGCGAGCGCACCACCAGGTAGACGCCGGCGGTCACCATCGTGGCAGCGTGGATCAGGGCGGAGACGGGGGTCGGACCCGCCATCGCGTCGGGCAACCACACGTGCAGCGGCAGCTGCGCCGACTTGCCGACCGCGCCCCCGAGCAGCAGCAGCGAGATCGCGGTGGCGGTCCCCGTAGCGATCTCGGGCAACGAGCCCTCGTGCCCGAGCACGGTGTCGAAGTCGAACGAGCCGAAGTGCAGCCACATCACGAAGAGACCGAGCATCAGCAGCACGTCGCCGACGCGTGTGGTGATGAACGCCTTCTTCGCGGCCCGGGCCGCCTCCGGACGGTCCGACCAGAACCCGATCAGCAGGTACGAGCAGAGCCCGACGCCCTCCCAGCCCAAATAGAGCAGCAGGAAGTCGTTCGCGAGGACGAGCACGAGCATGAACGCGCAGAACAGGTTCATGTAGCCGAAGAAGCGGCCTGGCCGCGGGTCGTGGTCCATGTACCCGATCGCGTAGAGATGGATCAGCGACCCGACCCCCGTCACGACCATCGCCATCGTGATCGAGAGCGGGTCGACCCGCAGGTCGATGGCGACGCTGGCGGCCCCGGCGCGGATCCACTCGGCGACGGTGACGATCTGGGTGCGATCCTCGGCGGCCAGCGACATCAGGTCGAGCAGCGCACCGAGCACGATCGCGAACGACGCGGCCATCGCCGCGGTCGCGAACCACCCGGCCCACCGGCCGAGCCGCGCGCCGAACAGCATGTTCACCGCCGCGGCGAGCAGCGGGATCGCGATCGCGAGGCCGATCAGGTCGATCATCCTCGCAACACGCTCGCTCGGTCGACGTCGGTCGTCGCCGTTCGTCGGAACACGGCCACGATGATCGCGAGGCCGACGACCACCTCCGCCGCGGCCACGACCATCGAGAAGAACGCGAGGATCTGCCCGTCGAGCTCGAGGTGCATCCGCGAGAACGCGACGAGCGTGAGGTTGACGGCGTTCAGCTGCAGCTCGACCCCCATGAAGATGCGGAGCGCGTTGCGGCGCAGAAGCACCGAGGCGGAGCCGAGGGCGAACAGGATCGCCGAGAGCAGCAGGAAGTAGGCGATCGGCGTCCTCATCGGCCCGGCTCCCGCACCGGCCCGGGACCGCCGGGCGGCGCCATGGCGTAGGCCTCGAGGTCGTCGCCCGCGTGCGCCTCGATCTCGCGTTGGGTGAGGGCCTTCGAGCGCCGCAGCGCCAGCACCATGGCGGCGACCGCGGCGACGATCAGCAGCACCGACGTCACCTCGAACGGGAAGAAGTAGTCGCGGAACAGCACGTCGGCGAGTGCCGACGGATTCCCGCTCGGGTTCGCCGCCTCGAAGCCCGCGGGGGCCCGGGTCGCGAACCCGATGCCCGCGCGGATCGCGGTCGCGAGCTCCGCGACGATCGCGACCGCGAGGAGCACCGCGGTCGTGCGCTGCCCGAACAGCCGCTCGGCCGGCTCGGCGCCGCGGTCGACCCCGAGGAGCATGATCACGAAGAGGAACAGCACCATGATCGCGCCCGCGTACACGACGATCTGCACGGCGAACAGGAACGGCGCGTCGAGGAGCAGGTACATCACGGCGATCGTGAAGAAGTTCACGACGAGGAACAGCGCGGCGTGCACCGCGTTGCGCACCACGATCATGCCGATCGCCGTCGCGACCGAGAGCGGGGCGAAGACCCAGAAGACGAGGTTGTCGAGCGGCACGGCGGGCTAGCCCTCTCGATCCACCGGGTCCGAGCCGAGGGGCGGCGGCGCCTCGAGCAGCTGCTCCTTCGACCAGACGGCTTCCTCGCGGCTCGTGAACGACAGCTCGAAATAGTCGGTCAGGGTGAGCGCACGGGTCGGACACGCCTCGACGCAGAGGCCGCACATGATGCAGCGCAGGTAGTTGATCTGGTAGTCCTTCGCGTACCGCTCCCCCGGGCTCGTCGGGTGCTCGGGATCGTTGTCGGCCCCTTCCACCCAGATCGCGTCGGCCGGACAGGCGAACGCGCAGAGCTCGCAGCCGATGCATTTCTCGAGTCCGTCCTCGTGCCGGTTGAGCCGGTGCCGGCCGATGTGGGACCGCTCGGGGATCGTGGCGATCTCCTTCGGGTATCGCTCGGTGTTGTCGGGCCGGAACGTCTGCTTGAAGACGGTCGCCATGCCCTTGCCGATCGCGAGCGCGGCCTCCCAGGCGCCTTGCTCGCCCGGCTGCGGGCCGACGACGGGCTCATCGCGCACCGCGGGCTCGTCGGTCACGTCGGGCTCGTCGGTCACGACCGGCTCCTCTGATCGGCGGTCGCTCATGCGCGCGCCTCCTCGCTCTCGGCCGAACGGCGGGTCACCAACGGGGCGACCAGGGTCGCGAGCGCCGCCACTCCGACGATCACCGCGGCGGCGATGAACCGACCGCGATTGCCGTACTCCTGGGGCAGCACGACCACGAGGCCGGTGATCAGCACCCAGACGAGGCCGAACGGGATCAGGATCTTCCACCCGAAGTTCATGAGGCGGTCGTAGCGCATGCGGGGCATCGTGGCGCGCACGAGGATCAACACGTAGATCACGGCGGTGACCTTCAGGATGAACCACAGCAGGGGGCCGACCCACGCGAGCGCACCCTCGAACGGCCAGTACCCGCGCCACCCGCCGAGGAACAGCGTCACGCCGACGGCCGCGATCGTCACCGTGCTCACGTACTCGCCGAGGTAGAACATCGCGAACTTGATGCCGGAGTACTCGGTGTGGAACCCGGCCACGAGCTCCGACTCCGCCTCGGCCAGGTCGAACGGCGGCCGGTTCGTCTCGGCGATCGCCCCGATCAGGAAGACCATGAACGCCGGGAACTGCGGGATCACGTTCCAGACGGTGTCCTGCGAGGCCACGATCTCGCTCATCTGCAGCGTGCCGCTGTACATGAGCACCGCCACGAGCGCGAGTCCCATGCCCACCTCGTAGGAGATCATCTGCGCGCTCGAGCGCACCGCGCCGAGCAGCGGGTAGTTCGAACCGCTCGACCACCCGGCGAGCACGACGCCGTAGACAGCCAGCGAGGTCATCGCGAGGATCCACAGGATGCCGATGTTCAGGTCGGCGAGCTGGAACGGGATCTCGCGCCCGAACAGCGTGACCTCGGTGCCGAACGGGATCACGCAGAACGCGAGGAAGCCGGGGAACATCGCCAGGATCGGCGCGATCGCGTAGACGGCACGATCGGCGGAGGTGGGGGTGATGCCTTCCTTGAAGAAGAGCTTGATGCCGTCGGCCAGGGTGATCAGCACGCCGCGGGGCCCGGCGCGCATCGGGCCGACCCGGGTCTGCATGTCGGCGATCACCTTGCGCTCCATCCAGATGTAGAGCATCACGGCGATCAGCAGGCCGAAGAACACGATCACGACCTGCACGACGAGGATCGCCCAATCGACCCAATCCATCAGGCGTCACCCCCCACCGCGGCGGCGGCCGGCTCGGCAGCCTGGTCCCCCGTCGTGCCGCCGATCGTCGAGATACTCGCGCGCACAAGCATCTGCCCCGACAGCAGGGCGTTCGCCGCGAGGCCGGGCTGGTTGAAGGGCACGAACGCCGACCCCCGGGCGACGTGCTCCGTCACGACCACCGGGAGCTCGGCCTCGCCGGCCTCGGTGCGCACGGTCGCCAGGGCACCGTCGACGACGCCGATCGCGGCGGCGTCGGCCGGGTGCAGCTCCACGAACGCCTCGTCCTCGAGCGCCGCCTTCAGCTCGTCGGCGTGCTCGGACAGCCGCCCCTCGTCGACGAGCAGCGGATAGGTGAAGAGAACGAGGCCGTCGTCACCCTCGGCCGTGCCCGCGTCGTGCGTCTCGCCGAGGCCTCCGCGCGAGCGGTCCACCTCGGCCGTGGCCCCCTCGTCACCCCGCACGCGCTCCCAGTCGGGCTGGGCGTCGAGGCCCTCGACCGAGCCGCTGGGCTGGCCCTCGGCGACGGGCGCGCCGACCTCCTCGTCGCGCACGCTTCCCGCGCGCGCCCCCAGCAGCCGGCCCATCTCCTCGTGGATCTCGTCGAGCGTCTCGAAGCCCAGGTCACCGCCGCACGCGAGCGCCATGCTCGAGAAGATCTCCCAGTCCGCCAGGCTGATCCCGTCGCGTCCCCGGATCGCCCGCAGCCGCTGACCGCGCCCCTCCCAGGTGGAGACGTGCCCGTCCTTCTCGAGGAACGCGCTGGCCGGCAGGAACGCGTCGGCGAAGCGCTCGAGCGAGCCGAGCTCGAGCGACTGCACGACCTTGACCGGCACGTTGTCGAGCGCGCGTCGCACGAGGCCCGCGTCGGGCACGTCGCGGAGCAGGTCGACGCCGATCAGGAACAGCACGTCGACCTCCCGGTCGGCGCACGCACGCAGGATGCCCATCGTGTCTCGACCCGGCTCGCGGTTCATCAGCGGGCCCCATACCCGTTCGACGTCGTCGACCTGCTGCATCGAGCGCCCCCCGGGCAGCAGTGACGGGTGGACCCCTGCGAGCAGCGCCCCGCGGTCGTTCGCCCGCCGGGTCACGTACTGGAACCGCGCGCCGGCCGCGTCGGCCGAGGCCTTCGCGGCGTCGGCGGCACCGGGCCGCTCGCCCGCGAGCACGACCGCCTCGTCGCCCAGATCCCGGATCGCCGCCAAGGCCTCGTCGACGGTCGCGTCGGCACCGCCGGCCAGCAGACGCGCCTCGTCTCCCGGCGCGCACAGCACGTGGGTCGCCACATCGTGCAGGCGGGTGCGCCGCGGATGCACGACCCAGATCCTCGCCCCGCGCCTCGCGGCCTTCCGCAGGCGAAGGTGCAGGATCGGCACCTCCTGCTCCGCGTCGAGCCCGACCACGAGGATCGCGCCCGCCCGTTCCACGTCCTTGTAGCTGACCGCCATCGGGCTCGCGGCGGCGTGCCGCTCGGCGGCGGCTGCGCCCGTCTCCCCCGCCCGCCGGTGGTCGACGTCGTTCGTACGGAACACCGTGCGGGCGAGCTTCGACAGCGCGAAGTAGTCCTCGTCCATGAGCCGGCCGCCGGTGAGCATCGCGACGCGCTTCCCCTCGGTCCAGGCAGCCACCCGGGTCAGGACCTCGCCGAACGACGCGGGCTCGAGGCCGCGGTCGCGGATCAGCGGCGTCGCGACGCGATCCGGCGAGTCGGGGAACCGGAACGCGTATCGCCCCTTGTCGCAGAGCCAGGCGTCGTTCACGTCGTAGTTGTCTCGCGCGAGCTGGCGCACGACCTCGCCCCGGCGCATGTCGAGCTTGATGTTGCAGCCCGCGCTGCAGTGGGGACAGACCGTGTCGACCGTGGTGAGGTCGAACGGCCGGGCGACGAAGCGGTACGGGGTCGACGTGAGCGCACCGACCGGACAGATCTGCACCGTGTTGCCGCTGAACGGCGAACGGAAGTCCTCGCCGGGCGCGATCGAGACCTGCTCGGCCGCGCCGCGCGCGAACAGCTCGATGAACCGGTCGCCCGAGATCTGGTCGCAGAAGCGCGTGCAGCGCGCGCACAGCACGCAGCGCTCGCGGTCGAGGTTCACGAGCGGAGACAGCGGCAGCGGCTTGGGGTAGACGCGCTTGGCCTCGCGGTAGCGGCTCTCCCCGGGCCCGAACGCGAGCGCCTGGTCCTGCAGCGGGCACTCGCCCCCGCGGTCGCAGATCGGGCAGTCGAGCGGATGGTTCAGCAGCAGGAACTCCAGGTTCGCAACCTGCGCGTCGTGCACGACGTCACTGGTGTTCTGCGTCTTCACGATCATGCCCTCGGACACGGTCGTCGTGCACGACGTGAACAGCTTCCGCTGACCCTCGACCTCGACGTAGCACTGTCGGCACGCGCCGACCGGATCCAGCAGGGGGTGGTCGCAGAACCTCGGGATCTCGACGCCGATCTGCTCCGCGGCGCGGATGATCAGCGTGCCCGAAGGCACGGTGACCTCCTTCCCGTCGATCGTGAGGGTGACGGCCTCCCCCGTCATGTGGGCGCTCCCTGGATCTCGAAGGGACCGGTCGTCGCGAACGTGACGGCGTCCGGCGCGGGCTCGGCATCGTGGTGGCCGGGCCCCTTCCCCGTCACGGGGCACCGCCCCTCGCGGATGTGCGCCTCGTACTCGTCCATGAAGTGCTGCAGCGTCGACTGGATCGGCGAGACGGCGCCGTCGGCGAGGGCGCAGAACGCGCGGAACAGGATGTTCTCGCCCACGTCGGCCATGAGCGGCAGGTCCTCGTCGCGGCCGTACCCGCCCTCGATGCGCCCGAGCACGCGCGTCGCCCACCACGTTCCCTCGCGGCACGGCGTGCACTTGCCGCACGATTCGTGGGCGTAGAACTCGACGAGACGGCGGGCGGCTTCCACCATGCAATCGGACTCGTCGAGCACCATGATCGCGCCGGTGCCGAGCAGCGAGCCGGCTTCCATCACGGACTCGAAGTCGAGCCCGACCTCGAGGTGGTCGGCCGTGAGGAACGGCGTGGAGGACCCGCCCGGCGTCCATGCCTTGATCGCCTTGCCGCCGAGCACCCCGCCTCCGTGCTCCTCGAGCAGCACCCGGAACGGCGTGCCCATCGGCAGCTCGTAGTTGCCGGGGCGCTCGACCTTGCCGCTGATCGTGAACATCTTCGTGCCAGGCGCCTTCTCGGTGCCGACCGCCTTGAACCACTCGGCCCCGTTGTTCACGATGTGCGGCACGTTCATCAGGGTCTCGACGTTGTTGATCACCGTCGGGGACTCGTAGAGACCCTCCACCGCCGGGAACGGCGGCCGCAGGCGGGGCTGGCCCCGGAACCCCTCGAGGCTCGAGAGCAGCGCCGTCTCCTCGCCGCAGATGTAGGCGCCGGCGCCCCGGTGCAGCACGATGTCGAGGTCGTAGTCGCCGCCCATGATGTCCCGGCCGAGGTAGCCGACCGCGTACGCCTCGTCGAGCGCCCGCTGCAGCACCTGGCCCTGCCAGAGGTACTCCCCGCGGATGTAGATGTAGGCGAGGTGGCAGTCGATCGCCCTCGCTGCGATCGCGGCGCCCTCGATCAGCGCGTGGGGTTCGCGTTCGACGAGCTCGCGGTTGTTGCAAGTGCCGGGCTCGGACTCGTCGAAGTTCACCGTGACGTACGTGGGCTTGCCGGTGTTCCGAGGCACGAACGACCACTTCATGCCCGTGGGGAACCCCGCCCCGCCACGCCCGCGCAGCCCCGAGTCCTTCACGAGCTGGATCAGCTCGTCCGCGCTCATGCCCAGCGCGGTGCGCAAGGCCCGGTACCCTCCGGCGGCCTCGTACCCCGCGAGCGGGATCACGCTCGGGTCGTCCCAGTGGGCGGTGAGCACGCGCCGCGGCTCGCTCACGCGTTCGCCCCCTCGGCGAGCGTTTCGTCGAGCGGCTCGAGCCCCGCGAGGATCCTCGAGGCGGTCTTGAAGCTGTCGACCGCGGGCCCCCGGGCGGGCTCGGGCACCTCGCCGCCCCGCAACGCCGCCACGATCTCGGTCACGCGCTCCGGCGTGACGCGGTCGTGGTTCGCGACGTTCACCTGCACGACGGGCGCGTGCTCGCACACGCCGAGGCACTCCTCCTCGTGCACGGTGAAGTCGCCGTCGTCGCTCACCTCCCCGCCGTGCGGGATGCCGGTCGCCCGGTGCGCGGCCTCGTACACCTCGCTCGCCCCCCGCAACGCGCAGGACAGGTTCGTGCAGACCGCGATCAGATGGGTGCCGGTCGGGCGCAGCCGCAGCATCGTGTAGAAGCTCGCGACCGCCTCGACCTCGGCGGTCCGCACGCCGATCAGGGAGGCGACCTCCTGCAGCGCGCCACGCGTGACGTGCCCGTCGACGGACTGAGCGAGGTAGAGCAGGGGCATGACCGCGGAACGCTCTCGTCCTTCCGGGTACCGTGCGATGATCGCCCGAGCCTCCTCGAGCCATTCGCCCTCGAAGATCGCCATCAGCGGTCCACCCCGCCCATCACGGGATCGAGCGACGCGATCGCCGCGATCGCGTCCGCGACGAGGAAGCCCTCGACCATCGTCGGGATCGCCTGCAGGTTCACGAACGACGGGTCGCGGATCTTGACGCGGTACGGGCGGTGTTCACCGGTGGAGACGACGTAGAACCCAAGCTCGCCGCGGGGCGACTCGACGGCCTGGTAGACCTCGCCGGGCGGCACCTCCACGCCCTCGGTGACCATCTTGAAGTGATGGATCAGGGCCTCCATCGACTCCTCCATGATGTGCGTGATGTAGGCCGGGTCGTTGCCGATGCCGTCGGGGCCGACGGTGAGCTTTGCCGGCCAGGCCACCTTCGGGTCCTCGATCATCACCGGGCCCGGCTCTTCGAGACGCTGGAGGCACTGGCGGACGATCTTCATCGACTCGCGCATCTCCTCGATGCGCAACCGGTACCGGGCGTAGGCGTCGCCCTCGGTGCGCACCGGCACGTCGAAGTCGTAGGTCTCGTAGCCGCAGTAGGGCGCGTCCTTGCGCACATCGGTCGCGATGCCCGCCGACCGCAGCACGGGGCCGGTCACTCCCAGCGCGAGGGCGTCGTCGGCCGACAGCCGGCCGACCCCGACGTTGCGCTCGAGCCAGATCGGGTTCTCGTCGAGCAGCCGCTCGTAGTCGTCGATACGCGGAGGCATCTCCTCGAGGAACCGCTCGATCTTGGCGACGCCCTCGTCGGGCACGTCCATGATCACGCCGCCGATCCGGATGTACGCGTGGTTCATCCTCAGCCCCGTGACCTCCTCGAAGATGTCGAGGAGCACCTCGCGCTCGCGGAACCCGTAGAGCATGACGCTCACCGCGCCGAGCTCCATGCCCCCAGTGGCGAGCCACACGAGGTGCGACGAGATGCGATTCAGCTCGTTCATCAGCACCCGGATCACCTGGGCGCGCGGGGGCGCCTCGACGCCGAGCAGCCGCTCGACCGCGAGGCAGTACCCGAGCTCGTTGAAGAACGGTGAGAGGTAGTCGGCGCGCGTGACGAAGGTCACGCCCTGCATCCACGTGCGGTACTCGGTGTTCTTCTCGATGCCGGTGTGCAGGTAGCCGATGATCGGCGTGCACTTGAGCACGGTCTCGCCGTCGAGCTCCAGCAGCAGGCGTAACACCCCGTGGGTCGAGGGGTGCTGCGGACCCATGTTGATGATCATCGTCTCCTGGCGGATCTCGCCGGTGCGGGCGTCGACCGCGGCGGGAGCGTGGGTCGTGATCGGCGTCGTGGGAGCGTCGGACATTCGCGGAACCTCAGGTGGTCGTGCGGGTGTCGACCGGCGGGATGAAGGCACCGTGGAAGCGGGTGTTCACGCCGCCGAGCTCCTCGGTCTTCTGCAGCGGGAAGCCGTCCCAGCCCTCGGGCAGCAGCAGCGGCCGGGGGTCGGGATGACCGTCGAACACGATGCCGTAGAAATCGTGGGTCTCGCGCTCGAGCCAGTTCGCCGTGGGGAACAGTGGGGTCACCGTGGGCACGTGCGCGTCGTCCTCCGCGAGCCCGAGCTTCACCCGCAGACGGTGGTGGTGCTCGATCGACAGCATCTCGTAGACCACCCAGAACCTCGGGTCGGAACCGGGCCAGTCCGTTGCGGTGATGCTGGAACAGAAGCCCAGCCCGAGCGCGTCGTCCTCGCGCAGCCAGACGAGGGTCTCGAGCAGGTCCTCGCGGTCGACGATCACGGTCACCTCACCGCGCGCCACGACGGTATCGGGGCATCGAGCCCGCACACGCTCGGCGATCTCGGCAGGCGTCACTTGAACGGCTCCGTCGTGCGGACCTTCTCCTGCAGCTTGAGGATGCCGTACATCAGCATCTCCGGCTTGGGCGGGCACCCGGGCACGTACACGTCGACCGGCACGATCGTGTCGACCCCCTGCACGATCGCGTAGTTCGTGAACATGCCGCCGGCGCTCGCGCACACGCCCATCGAGATCACCCACCGCGGCTCGGGCATCTGGTCGTAGATGCGCCGCAGCACCGGTGCCATCTTCTGCGAGACCCGTCCGGCGACGATCATCAGGTCGGCCTGGCGGGGGGACGCGCGGAACAGCTCCATCCCCCAGCGGGACAGGTCGTACTTGCCGGCGCCGGTTGACATCATCTCGATCGCGCAGCACGCCAAGCCGAACGTGGCCGGCCACATCGACTGCTTCCGAGCCCACCCGACCGCGCGGTCGAGGGAGGTCAGCAGCACGCCGCGGCGGACCTCTTCCTCGATCTCCTCGGGGGTCTTCCCGAGGTGCACACCTTCCAGGCGCTCAACGGGCACCGGCGACCTCCGGGTCGCGCATCGACGCCTCGAGATCGGCCTCGGCCCCGGCCATGACGTCGCCCGGCATCTCGGTCTCGGCGGGGGTCTCGACGTCCTCGGCCCAGTCGAACCCGCCGGTGCGCCAGATGTAGACGTAGGCGACGAACACCAAACCGATGAAGAAGGCCATCTCAACGAGGCCGAACAGCCCGAGTTGGCGGAACCGCACCGCCCACGGGAACAGGAAGATGATCTCGATGTCGAAGATGATGAACAGCATCGCGACCACGTAGAACTTCACGCTGAACTTCTCCCCACGAGGCAGCCGCACGGGATCGTTGCCGCACTCGTAGGCGGAGAGCTTCACGGGGTTCGGTCGATGGGGTCGGAACGCGCGTGAGACCACGAGCGACGCGACCCCGAAGACGATCGCGAGCACAGCCATCGCCACGATCGGCAGGTACTCGGTCAGCACGGGCGAATCCTATCGGTCATGCCGCCCTCGCGAGCCGCTGCAACAGGTGGAAGAGGCGGTCCTGCCGGTCGCCGTCGGGGCCGTCGGTGAGATTGGCCATCACCCGCATCGCGAAGCCCATCACGCGCTGGTTGGGCAGCAGGTACCGCGTGGCACGGCTCATGATCGCGGGGCGCCCGATGATCTTGGCGAAGCCCCGCCCGATCGTGAAGTAGTCGCCGTAGCGCTCACGCAGCACGGTCGGATACATCATCGCGATACCCGGGCGGTCCTTCACGAGCGCCTCATGCACCAGGTCGGCGGCGACCTCGCCCGTCTCCATCGCGTAGGCGATGCCCTCGCCGTTGAACGGGTTGACCGCGCCCGCCGCGTCGCCGATCAGGAGCATGCCCGGCACCACCTGGGGCACGCGGTTCAGGCTCATCGGCAGCGGACCCGACAGCACCCGTCCCTCGGCCGTCTCCTCCGAGATCTCCCACGCGGCGGGCAGCATCGTCGAGAACGCGTCGAACAGCCGCTGGGCGGAGATCTGCTTGAAGTCCTTGAACGTGTTCAGCAGGCCTGCCCCCAGGTTGACCCGGCCTCCCGCGACCGGAAACAGCCACCCGTAGCCGGGCAGCAGCAGGTCGCCCTCCCACAGGTCGAGCCAGGACTCGAACCAGGGCCCGGGGTGGTACGGCGTGCGGTAGTAGCGGCGGGCGGCGATGCCCAGCGGCCGGGAATCGTCGCGGCGCACCCCCGCGGGCTTCGCGAACCGGCTCGCCGCGCCGTCGGCCGCGATCGTGAACCGGGCGCGGATCTCGGTCGGCTCGGCGTCGCGGTCCTCGGAGGGCCGCACGCGGGCGCCGGTGACCCACCCGGTCTCGAACGTCGGCGTCACGGCCTCGGTGCGCTCGTGGACGCGGGCGCCGGCCTTCTGCGCCCGCTGGATCAGCAGGTGGTCGAACTCGGCGCGCGGCATCACCAGGCCGTAGGTGGGCCAGCTCGAGAGCTCGGGCCACGGCAGCTCGATCGTCGCACCGCGCGAATACACCCGAAGGCCCTTCACCCGCTCGAACCGCGGGTCGTCGGTGTCGATGCCCATCCGCTCCAGGGCGGCCACGCTGCGCGGTGTCAGGCCGTCTCCGCAGACCTTCTCCCGAGGGAACGAGGACCGATCGACGACGGTGACGTCGAGGCCCTGCCGGGCGAGGTAGTACGCGGCCGCGGCGCCTCCCGGACCGCCTCCGACCACGAGCACGTCGGTCTCGACTGGTCGTGCGATCACGTCGCTCCCCCCTGCGCGGTTGGGGCGCAGCTTGTGAAAAACTTCACAAAGCTCAGGCTACCGCAGCGCGTCCGAACGCGCACGACCCACGCTACCCCGACCCCTCGAAGGCGGGCAACGCGGCGTCAGCGGTGGTCCCACGAATCGATCCGCGAGGGGACGACGCGCAGGAACCCGAGGGCGGGCACGTCGCGCGTGAACGCCTCGAAGCCGTCACGGGCGAACATCTGGCGGTACTTCTCGTGCCACTGGGACATCGGGGCACGCAGGTCCGGGTGCTCCGCCGGATAGGCCTCGGCGACCCCCTCGACGCGCACGCCGGCGAGCTCGGGCCAGTCGCGGCCACGATCGATCAGCACCGACAGGCGGGGGTCGCGCACCGCGTGCTCCCACGTCGTGTCGCCGACCCGGGTGGACACCCACAGGCCGTCGTCGCGCCAGACGAACCAGCGCGCGGCCACGTGGGGGCCACCGTCGGTCCGCACCGTGCCCACCCGGCACGTCGGCAGGTCGCCGAAGGCCCGCCGCAGACCGTCGAGGTCGTCGCTCATGGCATCGCCATCGCCTGCGCGAGCGAGTCGAGCACCGCCGCGGCCCCCGGATCGATCCGGGGGTCGGGCAGCGCCCGCCGGGCCGTCCGCACGAGCTCGTTGACCGTCGCCGACGTGGCGCCGTGCGCCCCCTCGCGGTCGTGCAGGTCGTCGCGCAGCTGGAACGCCACCCCCAGCGGGACCCCGTAGGCACGGAGTCCGTCGATGGTCCCCCGTCCGGCGCCCGCGAGCTCGGCGCCCACGACGAGCGGCCCCTCAACCGTGTAGCTGCCGCCCTTGAGGCGGGCGGCACGCAGGGCCGACTCGGGATCGGACGCCAGGCCCGCGACGTCGAGCAGTTGACCGGCGGCCATGTCGAGCCGCATCTCGTGGTACGCGGCGAGCGCCCGGGCGAGCGCGACCGGGTCGAACCCGCTCGTGAGCAGCAGCCGATCGGCGAGCACCGCGGCGAGGTCGCCCGCGAGCAGCGCGGCCGCGCGGCCGAACCGTTCGGGGTCGCCAGGCATCCCCCGTTCCCTCGCCTGCGACGCCAGGAAGGGCGCCGAGCTCGCGACCCCGCGGCGCTCGGTCGCCCCGTCCATCAGGTCGTCGTGGATCAGCGCCATCGTGTGGAGCAGCTCCAACGCCGACGCCGCTCGCACGATCGGTTCCCCGGCCGACGGCCCATCCGCCGCCGCCCGCCCGGGAGCGGAAGCCCCGTGAGCACCCGGCGCGGCCCGGTAGCCCCAGACGCAGAACGCGGGACGGAGCCGCTTCCCACCGGCCAGCACGAGCCGGGCGATCTCGTCGACGAGCATCGGCGCGGCCGCGTCGATGCGGCCGAGATCGGTCGCACACTCGCGCAGGTACGCCGCGAGCACCTCGTCGACGGCGGCTCGGACCGAGCCGAGCGCCTCGTCGCCGACGACCGGGGTGGCTGCCATCCGCCGAGTATCTCGCAGCCGGGGCTGGCGGCCCGCCACTATCATGGTCGGCGTCGCACGCGGCCGCGCGCCGATCCCGTCCCAGAGGACTCGATGACCCGGTTCCAGAAGCTCGCAATCGCCACGACGGTCACGACGCTCACGCTGATCGTGTGGGGCGGCGTGGTGCGAACGACCGGATCCGGCGACGGATGTCCCGACTGGCCGACGTGCTTCGGAAGCTGGGTGCCGCGGTGGGAGTACCACACGCTGATCGAGTACGTGCACCGGTTGCTCGGGGTGGTCTCGGGGCTGCTCGCCGTCGCCCTCGCCGTCGTCGGCGTCGTCGAGCTCGTCCGCGCCCGTCGCGGGCGACCGAGCTCGGCCCCGCGCGGGGCGGTCTGGATGGCGGTCGCGCTCGTGCCACTCTTCGGCGTGCAGGGGGCCCTCGGCGGGGCGGTCGTGAACAGCGCGCTCGATCCGGCGGTGGTCACGCTGCACTTCGGGCTCGCGATGATCGTGCTGGGGGTGCTGGTGGCGGCCACCACGCTGGCGTTCGAGGGCGACGAACGTGCCGGCGACCGCGGGTACGCCCGGGTCGCCGTGGTCGCCGCGACGGCGACGTTCGCCCTGCTGCTCGTCGGCACCTACGTTCGCGCCGAGGGCGCCGGGCTCGCGTTCCGGGACTGGCCGCTGATGGACGGGCGGCTGGTGCCACCGTTCGGGACCCGCGGCGCCGCGGAGATGTTCGCCCATCGGGTGCTCGCGATCCTCGTGGCGGCCCTCGTGCTCTGGCTGACCGTGCGCGCGCGCACGATGCGTGAGCGCTCCGACCGCCTGGTCCGGCTCTCCACGCTTGCCGGCCTGCTCTTCGTCGGCCAGATCGCGGTCGGCGGCATCAACGTGCTGACCGAGCTCTCGACCTGGTCCCGCGCCCTGCACGTGGCGATGTCGGCGGCGATATGGGCCACCGTGGTCGCGATCGCGGTCGTCGCTCGTCGGGAACCGGTCAAGGCCGAGCTCGTCGGCGCCGACGAGCTCGGGGCGCCGGAGGTCACCGAGCCCGCCTCGCTCGGCGACACGGTCACGGCCTACGTCCGGCTCACGAAGCCGCGCATCATCGTGCTGCTGCTGATCACGACCGTGCCTGCGATGGTGCTCGCCGAGAGGGGGTTCCCCTCGCCGTGGCTCGTGCTCGCGACGCTCGTGGGAGGCTCGCTCGCCGCCGGGGCGGCGAACGCGATCAACATGTATCTGGACCGCGACATCGACGAGGTGATGCGGCGGACGCGCAGCCGCCCCCTGCCCGCGCACCAGGTGCCGGCCGAGCGGGCCCTCGCGTTCGGGTTCTGGCTCGGGGCGTTCTCGTTCCTGTTCCTGGGCGTGACCGTGAACGTGCTCGCGGCCACCCTCTCGCTCGCGGCGATCGCCTTCTACGTCGTCGTCTACACGATGTGGCTCAAACGCTCGACGACCCAGAACATCGTGATCGGCGGGGCGGCCGGGGCGGCCCCGGCCCTGATCGGCTGGGCCGCCGTGACCGGCTCGCTCGCCCTGCCGGCGTGGATCCTCTTCGCGATCGTGTTCGTCTGGACCCCACCGCACTTCTGGGCGCTCGCCCTGCGGTTCAGCGGCGACTACGCGGCGGCGGGCGTGCCGATGCTGCCCGTGGTCAAGGGCGACGACGAGACCCGGCGACAGATCTTCCTGTACTCGCTCGTGCTGTTCGGCACGACGCTGCTGCTCGCGCCCGCCGCGGGCCTCGGGCCGATCTACCTCGCCACGGCCGTGGTGCTCGGTGGCGTGTTCGTCTACCGCGCGCTCGCGCTCTGGCGTTCGGCCAGCGCCGACCGTTCGTGGCGCCTGTTCAGCTACTCGATCGTCTACCTCGCCGCGCTGTTCGGGGCGGTCGCGCTCGACGCGGTCGTCTAGGCACCGCCTTCGGCGAGCACCTCGTCGATCAGCCCGGAGAGCTCCGCGGCGCTCGTCTCCCCGTACACCGCGTACCGCATCGTGCCCGAAGCATCGACCACGTACGTGTCGGGCAGGAACGGGAACCCCAGCGTCGAGGCCGTTCGCCCTTCGGGGTCGAACAGGCTCTGGTAGGTGACACCGAAGTCCTCGATCCACCGCTGGGCGGCGGCTCGGTCGTCGCGGTAGTCGATGCCGACGAACCCGACGGCCAGCCCCTCGTAGTCGGCCTGCACCTGCTGCAGGGCGGGCTGCTCACGTCGGCACGGCTCGCACCACGTCGCCCAGACGTTCACGACGAGCACCGACCACTCCATCGACCCCGTGTCGATCGGCGGCCCGACGACCGCCTCCCCCTCGAGACCGGGGAACGGTTCGTCGAGCTCGGCGACGCCCCCCTCCTCGCGGGGATCGGTCGTGGGTCGCAGGGCGAACGCAACGAGGCCGGCGACGACGACGATCACCGCGACGACGACCGCGACACGTCCCAGGCGACGCCTCGCGGGCGCCTCGTCCGCATCCCGCGGGGCGGTCGCCGGTGGCTCGACGGGGGTCGTCAGGTGACCTCGACGGAGCCGATCATCGTCGGGTGCACGTCGCATCGGAACTCGTAGGTCCCTGCCGGCATCGGCGGGATGGAGTAGTCGACCGTCGCAGGCCCGTCGATGAGCTCCCCCTGGAAGAGCGCGGTATCGCCGTCGTAGACCGAGACGTTGTGCGGGCCCGCGACGTCGACCGGATCTCGGTTGTCGAACGTGAGCGCCACCTCGGTGTCGGCGGGCCAGGAGAGCGCCGTCGGGTCGAACGCGGTGCCTTCGGCGACGACCGATGCCGCCGCCGTGCCCTCGGACCTACCGCCGCCTTCGTCGGGCGGTTCCTCACCGCCGCCGCCCCCGCCCGAGCCGCCACCTCCGCCCGAGCCACCGCCTCCGGCCCCACCTTCCCCGGCCACCACGACGGTCCCGCTCATGTTCGGGTGCACGTCGCAATGGAAGTAGTACTCGCCCTCGGGGATCGGTGGGATGTCGTACACCACGCTCACCGGCCCGGTCGCGATCTCACCGACGAACAGCGACTCGTCGAGCGTGTCGTCGGTGTAGATCGCGAGGTTGTGAGGGGTGCCCGCGTCCTGGTTGTCCAGCGTGATCTTGGTGGGCGCGTCGGCAGGCAGTTCGATCGTGTCGGTGTCGAACGCGATGTCGGCGGCCACGACCGTGATCCCCTCACCGCCGCCGCCCCCACCCTCTCCCCCGCCGGGCGCCGCTGTCATCGTGCCCGTCATCGTGGTCGGGTGCACCTCGCAGTTGAAGAAGAACTCGCCCTCGGCGAGCGGCTCGACGGCGTAGTCGACGGTCGCGGGACCCGTGACCAGTTCCCCGCGGAACAGCTGCGGCGCCTCGGCGTCGGGACCGTCGTAGATCACCACGTTGTGCGGCACGGCCGGGTCCGCGTTCTCGAACGCGAGCGTGAACGGCACGTCGCTCGGCGCCGACAGCGCGTCGGTCGAGAAGCCGGTGGTTGCCGCCCCCTCGGGGGCGGTGAGGGCCACGACGACCTCGCCGCCCGGTCCCCCGCCCTCACCTTCGTGCTCCAGCGGCGCGGCGACCACGGCGAGCCCACCCGCCACCATCGCGATGCCGGTGACGGCCGCGACCATCGAGAACAAGGTCGCCCCGGTCACACGCTTCCTCGAGGCGACCCAGGCGCCGACCGCGACGATGCTGGCGGCGGCCACGAGCGCCACCGCGGTGGCGGCGCTGTGCGAGATCGCCAGCAGCACCCGCGAGAAGCCGACCAGCACGAGCCCGATCACGACCAGGGCCCCGATCGGCATCAGGATCGGCAGCAACAGGCTCTGCCGGTTCTTGCCTTCACTCATGCTCGCGTCGCTCCTCGTCGGTGCCTCGATCGGGATCGTCGCCGGGCGCTCATCGGCCGAGCTCCGCGCCGATCTCTCGATGCAGGTTCTGGTGGGCGGACCGATCGAGACCGTCGCGCTGCTCCTGATCGAACCAGCGGAAGAAGACGACCGCGATCACGCCCCACAGCAGGAGCCCGCCGACCAGCTTCATGATCAGGCCGGCGATCAGCTGATCGGTGAGCGCCGAGATGCCCCAGATGCGCGGGAACTCCGCGTAGACCGGGTACAGGGGCGTGTGCCCGAACGTCAGGAACGAGGCCGGGATCGTGGGGGCAAGTGACTGCAGGAACAGGTAGACCATCTGTCCGGGCGGGGCGAGCGCCGGCATCTCGGGCAGCGGCGACATCACCGGCCACCACATCACGAGCGCCGAGGCCACGATCAGCACGTGCAGCACGAGGTGGACCGGCTCCGAGCCGACCGAGGCCTCGACCACCTCGGGCCAGTGCGTGAACAGCAGCACGCCGTTGAAGACGATCAGGGCCACCAGCGGCCTGGTGAAGAAGCGGAACACCCGTCGCACCGGCGGGGGCGCGAGCAGGGCCCTGAGCATCCATGCTGGCATGCCGGCGATCAGCAGCGGCGCCGCGACCAGCGTGAACAGCAGGTGCTGCGTCATGTGCATCAGGTAGAGGTAGCCCTCGGCCAGATCGTGCACGGGCCAGTCGGCACCGAGCCACAGCACACCCATGCCGCTGAGGAACAGCACCCTCGTGCGGCGCGGGGTGTGCTCGCCGGTCACGTCGAGGTGGCGACGAGCGGCGATCAGGTAGGCCGCGACGATCGAACCGAACAGCAACCAGACGTCGGGATGCACGTGCCAGGTGGGAAGCACCGTCGCCTCACTCCACGAGGAAGATGCCGAACGAGATCAACACGATCAGGTACAGGGTCGCCGCGCCCGCGAGCCCCAGCAGGAAGAACCTCGCGTACGTGGGGCTGTCGAACTTGAGGTGCATGAACCACATCACCACGAGGGCGAACTTGACGATCGCGAGCCCGATCAGGGTGGGCACGAGCACGCCGCCGACGTCGATGTAGTAGGTCGCGACCTCGAGCGCGGTCAGCACCCCCAAGATGATGCCGATGCGGATGTACTCCTTGGCGCTGGGGTGCTCGTGGTGGGGCGCCGCGGCCTCGCGGGGGTCGGGCATGTCGCGCGTGCCGAGTTCCTCCTGGAACTTGGTCTCGGTCTCGGACACCGTCATCGCCTCCTCAGACCGGCGCCGGCGCCGGGGTCGGGATCAGGTACACGACGGTGAAGATGATGATCCACACGATGTCGACGAAGTGCCAGTACAGCCCCACCATCTCGACCGGGAACGCCGCGTCGTCGGGAAGGCGGTCGGCAGTTGAGAACCCGACGAGCGACAGCAGCATCAGGATGCCGACCGTGACGTGCACCCCGTGGAACCCGGTGAGCACGTAGAAGGTGGTCCCGAACAGGTTCGTCGAGATCGCGAGCCCCTCGTCGTAGAACGTCGTGAACTCGTACACCTGGCCGCCCACGAAGGTCAGTCCCAGCATCGCGGTCGCGAGCAGCCACAGCCGCATGCGCGCCACGTCTCGCTTCTGCGCCGACGCGAGGGCCAGCACCATCGTGAGCGATGAGGCCAGCAGCACGAACGATGACACCGACGTGTAGGGGATGTCGAAGACGTCGGCCGGATAGGGGCCGGTCCCGCTCGCCCCCCGGTAGAGCACGTAGGTCGTGATGAGAGCGCCGAAGAGCAGGCACTCCGAGGCCAGGAACAGCCACATCGCGATCTTCGTGTTGGGCAGCCCCGTGGTGGTCGCGTGCTCGTCGTGCGCCTCGACGGCGCCGTGCCCGGGCGTGATGGCGAGGTCGGCCATGCCTATCCCTCCGCCACCGAAGGCTCGAGGGCCCACCCATAGAAGCCGACCAGCGCCACCAGCGCGCCGAGTCCCACCAGCCACCACGAGTAGAGCACCCCGTACCCCATGATCGGCAGGCCGATGCTCGCGACGAGCGGCCAGAACGACGGGCTCGGCAGGTGGATCGATCCGTGACCGTCGGCGTGCGCCGCGTCGTGGTCGTCTGAGGCCCCGGCCTGCGCCGGCACCAGGGTGCCCGTACGCTCGTCCTCGACGTACTTGCGGTGCCAGTATTCGTCGAGCGCGTGCACGGTGGGGATCTCGTCGAAGTTGTGTACGGGCGGCGGGCTCGTCGTCATCCACTCGAGCGTGCGAGCGTCCCAGGGATCCTCCACCGCCTCGCCGCGGGGCTTCAGGTGGGTGCGGGCGACGTTCACCATGAACATCACCACGGCGAACGCGATCAGGAAGGCGCCGACGGTGGACACCTGGTTCCAGAGGGTAAGGCCGAGGGACTCGGGGTACGTGTACTCACGACGGATCATGCCCTGCAGCCCGAGGATGTGCATCGGGCCGAACGCCAGGTTGAAGCCCACGATCAGGATCCAGAACTGCACCTTGCCCATGGCCTCTCCGAGGCGACGCCCGAAGGCCTTCGGCCACCAGTAGTAGAAGGCCGAGAAGATGCCGAAGATCGCCCCGCCGAACAGCACGTAGTGGAAGTGGGCGACGATGTAGTACGTGTCGGTCTGCTGGTAGTCGCTCGGCACGATCGCGTGCGTCACTCCCGAGAGTCCGCCGATCACGAACATCGCCACGCCGCCGACGGAAAACAGCATCGCCGACGTGAAGCGGATGTCGCCCCCGTACATCGTGCCCATCCAGTTGAAGATCTTCACGCCGGTGGGGATCGCGATGATCGCCGTCGAGATGCCGAACGCCGTGTTCGCGACCGGACCGAGGCCGGCGGCGAACATGTGGTGGGCCCACACGCCGAACCCGATGAACCCGATCGCGATGCCAGAGAACACCACGAACTGATAACCGAACAGCGGCTTGCGGCTGAAGACGGGCAACACCTCGCTGAAGACACCGAACGCAGGCAGGATCAAGATGTAGACCTCTGGGTGCCCGAACAGCCAGAACAGGTGCTGCCACAGGATCGGGTCGCCGCCTCGGGTCGGGTCGAAGAACGCCGTGTCCCACCGCCGGTCGAAGAGCAGTTGGAAGAGGGCCACGGTGATGATCGGCAGGGAGAAGACCAGCAAGAACTGCACGACCAGCCCCATCCAGACGAAGACGGGCATGCGGAACAGGGTCATGCCCGGCGCGCGCATGTTGATCACCGTGACGGCAAGGTTCACGGCTCCGGCGGTCGAGGCGATGCCGGTGATCAGCAGGCCGAGCGCGTAGAACGTCATGCCGATCGAAGGGTCGGTCGTGGAATTCGGCGCGTACCCGAACCAGCCGCCGTTCGGCGCGCCCCCGAGGAAGAAGCTGGAATACAGGAAGAGGCCACCGAACAGGAAGGCCCAGAAGCTGTAGGCGTTGATGCGAGGGAACGCGACGTCGCGGGCGCCGATCATCAGCGGGATCAGGTAGTTGAACAGCGCAGACGACATCGGCATCACGAACAGGAAGATCATCGTGATGCCGTGCATCGTGAAGATCTGGTTGTACTGGTCGGCGTTCACGAGGGTGCCGTCGGGCTGGGCGAGCTGCGCACGGATCAGCAGGGCCTCGAGACCACCGATGATGAAGAACACGAACGCGGCGACCCCGTACATGATGCCGATCTTCTTGTGGTCCACCGTGGTGAGCCAGCTCCAGAAGCCGGTGACCGCCGTGGGCCGCCGCAGCAGCCCTCGACCCCCGGTCGCAGGAACGGTCACGCTCGCCATGGGTGGGTGATCGCCTCCATCACGTCAGGCTGTACAGGTAGGCGACGAGGGCGTCGATCTCCTCGTCGGTGAGCTGATAGTCGGGCATCTTCGCCCCCAGCTTCTCCGCGCCGGGGTTCGCGAGCCAGGCGGCGAGGGCCTCACGGTCCTCGGTCGACCAGTTGCAGCCCGCGAAGCACGTGTGCGTCGGGTCGGCGAAGTGGCTCAGGTTCGGCGCCGCGGCGCCGCCGGCGTCGCCCACGGCGTGACACGCGGTGCAGGCCCCCCGCCCGTCGCTCAAGGGGTTGAGGAACAGCTCCTCGCCCTGCTGGGCGAGCGGGTCGGTCGGGCTCGGCGCCAGGGTCTGCTGGTTCTCCACCCAGGCATCCCAGTCCGCCGGATCGAGCGCCACGACCTCGAGCTTCATGCGGCCGTGCTGCAGCCCGCAGAACTCCGCGCACTGCCCCGTGTAGGTGCCGGCCTCGTCGACGCTGAACTGGATGTGGTTCGTCCGGTTCGGGACGACGTCCTGCTTGCCGAAGAGCTGCGGGACCCAGAACGAGTGGATCACCTGGAAGTCCGGGTCGCCGTTGCTGTCCTTGGCACCCCCGCCCAGCGACTCGAGCGAGAGGTAGATGTCGCGGCCGGTCGGGATCACCATCGTGTCGGCGATCGTGATCGGGCGATCCCAGTCGGTGACCATGTCCTCGTCGGGGTAGGAGAACCCCCACCACCACTGGTAGCCCTCGACGGTGATGTTGAGCGCGCCTTCCTCCGCCGGGCGGGCGAGCTCCCAGATCAACGAGACCGTCGGCACCATGACCACGGCGAGCACCACGGCGGGCGCGATCGTCCAGCCGATCTCGAGCCGGGTGTTGCCGTGGGTCTGCCGAGGTATGCGGTCGTGGCCCTTGCGATGGCGATAGCGGATCGCGATGTAGAGGATGCCGCCCTGCACGATCACGAAGACGCCGACGGCGACCCAGAACACCGGCACGAACAGCGCCTTCTGCTCCTTGGCGACGTCACCGACGGGCTGCAGGGTGTCCTGGCTCGCGTCGGGCGCGCACGCCGAGAGCAGCAGTCCCGCAGCGACGAGGCCGAGGGTCCACAGCGCCTTCTTCCGCACGATCAGTCTCGCTCCTTGCACGCCGCCGCGGCCGGGTGCCGGCCCACCCCCGACCGGGACGCGCGAACTGTATCACCCACGTCTACGCAACCAGACGCCGTCGGTGCATCACTTCGCATAGCTGTGGAGGCCGACGATCCAGAGGTTCACGGCGTAGTACGTGATCAACAACGAGACGAAGCCGACGAGCGCGATCACGGCCGCTCGGCGTCCCTTCCAGCCGCTCGTAGCCCTCGCGTGCAGGTACCCGGCGAAGATCACCCAGGTGATGAACGACCACGTCTCCTTGGGGTCCCAGCCCCAGTAGCGGCCCCACGCTTCCTGGGCCCAGATCGCTCCGGCGATCACCGCGAACGTCCAGATCGGGAACGCGACCGCGATGATGCGGTAGGCGAGACGGTCGAGCCCCGCGGCCGACGGCACCAGCCGTCGCCTCGCGGGCCGGGTCTCGGCGTCCTCGGCCGAGTCGGGCACGAGATCGGCCGGCACGTCGGGGTCGGCGTCGAGATCGATCGCGCCACCCATGATCGGCGGCGGGCCCTGCGCACTCATCGCCTCGAGACGCCGGCGCTCGACGCGGTCGACCACGAGGTAGGCGATCGTCGCGATTCCGCCGAGCGCGAACAACGACGAGCCCCAGATCGCGGCCTGCACGTGGATCTTGATCCAGTACGAGTCGAGCGCCGGCACGAGCGGGCCGGGACCCACGTAGAGGAACGACACCGCCACCGCCATCGTCAGCACGCTGAACATCAGGGCGAACCCGGTCAGCGACCGCACGTGGTACACGCCTTCGACGACGACGAGGGCGCCCACGACGACGAGCAGGGCGAGCAGCGAGGAGTACTCGTACATGTTGCCCCACGGCACCCGGTCGGCCGCGAGGCCCCTCGCGACGATCGACACGAGGTTGGCCGCGATGCCGACGACCACCACAGCGCGAGCGACCTGCCAGATCGCATCACGCTTGAACGCGAGGAACACGAAGTATCCGACCATCGCCGCGAGGTAGGCGAACAAGGCCACGTTGAACGCGTCGTTCGAGATGCGGGCCCACTGCAGGTCGGTCACGGCGTCTGCACCTTCTCTCGATCCTCGCGATCGTCCGGCTCGGGACGTGGCGCCGAGATGCCGCCGGCCGCCGAGGAGAGCGCGTCGACCAGGCGGGCGAACTCCTCTTCGAACTGCGGCTTGCGCTGCAGCGCGAAACCGCCGACCCGCACGACCGCTCCATCGCCGTCGGGATCGGCGCGCACCCACACCTTGCGACGGGAGCCGTACAACGCGGGCAGCAGTCCCACGAGGATGAGGATAGCGGCGGCCAGCACCAGGGGCACCCCGCGGTCGCGCGCCACCTGAAAGACCGAGTACTGGCGGAGCTCTGGGAACGAGATGGTGGAACCCGATCCGTCCTCGCCCTCGGGCAGGGCGGCGCCGTCGGCGAGGTCGGCGGTGCGCTCGGCCCCCACGATGCCCGACGACACCTCGTCGAGCGCCCTCGTGTCGAGGCGGTTCGTCGCGAGGTCGGCGAGCGCGCCCTCCCAGACGGTGAACCGGATGATCGGGTCGAACGCGACGAGCATCGCCCGCGGTTCGCCGCCCCGCACGAGCTCGGTGAGCGCCCGGCTGTCGGGCCACAGCTCGAGCTCGATCGCGCGGTCGAGGCCGTCGGCGCCCGCACCGGGAAGCTTGACCACGCCGCGCCACGGCATCGCGAACTCTACGACCCCCTCGGGAGCCGGATCGCGGTCGGTCACCACCGGCCCCGAGAACGCCACGTCCCCGTCGTCGGTGACTTCGATCACCGGCGCCCACCCGAAGCTCGACTGGTAGATCCAGAGGCCTTCGATCTTGGCCGGGTGGTTCACCCTGATGGCCTCCTCCCGCACCGGCGAGCCGTCGGGCGCGAGCAGGTCGACGTCGGAGACGAAGTCCATCGGCTGGCCCGTGTTCGCGAAGTCGCTCCGGAAGTCGTTCAGGCGCAGCCCGATGCCGGTGAAGTCGTCGAAGAAACGGCCGGCGCGGATCGTGCCGTCGTAGTTCGCCTCGGCGTCGACCCACGTCTGTCCCTCGACGACGGCGATCAGCCCGCTGAACCCGGTGCCCTTGCCGTAGACCACGCCGGCCAGCAGCAGGATGAACGCCCAATGGAAGGCGAGGCTCCCGACCTCGCGGGCGATGCCCTTGTCCGCCGCGAGCGCCTCGCGATCAGGATCCCGCGCGACGCGGAACCTCCGCCGGCGCAGCGTGCGGCGGGCCGCCTCGATCGCCCGGTCGGGGGGCTCGGCGACCGACACGTCCGCGTAGTGCGGGAAGGCGTCGATCTCGCGGGCCTGCATCGGCGGGGTTCGCACGGCCCGCCAGAGCGCCCTCGTCCTCGGCACGAGGCACGCGACGAGCGAGACGAACAGCAGCGTCACGAGCAGGACGAACCACCACGACCCGAAGACGTCGAACAGCCCGGCCCGGTCGAAAAACGTTCCCCAGAACGGGTGGTCGGCCCGGTAGCCCAGCACGCGGTCGGGGGTGTTCGGCCATTGGGGCAGCAGCGACCCCGCGACCGAGGCCAGCGCGATCATCAGCAGCAGGATCAGCGCCGTGCGCATCGAACGCAGGGTCCGCCAGACGAGGGCGACCGACTGACGCAGCGTGAGGCGCTGGGACGAGGACATGGGACCGGGGGCCATCCTAGCTGCGCGCCATCAGATGCCCAGGGTGAAGCGCTCGGCGAGTGGCGCGACGATGCGCGTGAACTCCCCGGTGAACAGCAGCACGCCGACCGCGATCATGAGCGACCCCGAGACGATCCCGATCGGCGTGTACCGGCGCTTCACCCAGTCGAAGGCGCCCATGAACCTCGTCACCCCGAGACCGACGAGCAGGAACGGCAGGCCGAGCCCTGCCGAGTAACAGACAAGCAGCACCACCGCCCTCGCCGTGCTCCCACTCGCGGCGATCGCGAGGATCGACCCGAGCACGGGCCCGATGCAGGGGGTCCAGCCCGCGGCGAACGCCATGCCGAGCGGCACCGCGCCGACGCCCGGGCGCACGCGGGCGAGGAACGGGCGGCGCTCGGCGTACAGCGCCATCGAGCCGCGCCGCAGCGCGTACCCGATCATCAGCACCCCGAACGTGATCACGATCGCGCCGCCCACCCGCTGCCCGGTCGTCCCCTTGAACACCCGCACGAACGTCGAAGCGAACGCCCCGAGCAACACGAACACGATCGTGAACCCCAGGATGAACAGCAGCATCGGCGCCAGCGGCGTGCGATCGACGCCCGACTCCTCGCCGACGATCTGCTCGCCCGTGATGAACGAGAGGTAGCCGGGCAACAACGGCCACACGCACGGGCTGAGACAGGAGACGAGGCCCGCGGCGAACGCCAAGGCGGGCGCCCACCACGAGGAGAGGCCGGTCTGCACGATGTCGGCGATCACGGTAGCTCCGGGCGATTGTCTTGCGTGGACCGTGGACCTGCAGCGATAGTAGTCGCGACGCTTGTGAAACGATTCACGAGGGTCGGGCGGTCGTCGGGCGCGCGCGACACATGTCTATAATCGCCCCGCCTCAGGGAGACTCGCCCACGGAGACGCTAGGAACCCAGGAGCGTATGAGCCAGGTCGAGAGCACGACGCCCACCCAGACCCGGAGAGAACGCGTCGAGGCGTTCCTGAAGGTGTTCGAGTGGTCGTGGACCACGGCCGTCGTCTTCTCATTGGGACTCGTCTTCTTCCTGTTGATCTCGACGTCGGTGCTCCCGTCGTTCTGGCTGTACTTCTCCGAGCAGACGCTCGGCTGGCAGGGCCCGACCGACATCGAGGCCGCACTCCAAGAGATCCCCACCTTGCTCCCGGGGGGTGATCCCGGGGAGTACCAAGAGCTGCTGCTGCAGGTGCGCGACGCGATCGCGATGGGTCTGTCCACGGTGCCGATCATCCTCGTACTGGTGGTGGCGGCGATCTTGCAGAACTGGCGTCGCAAGCTCCGCGGCGCGTCCGACAGCCGGCCGGCCGGCGGATACCGGTAGGAGCGGAGCCCTCCGATGCCCTACACCAAGACCGAGGTCGACATCCACGAGGACTACACCGTGGAGGCCGTCGATCCGGCGTGGCTCGCCCAGGGGGTCAAGTCACCGAAGCACCTGATGCTCGACCCCGACAACTGCATCCTCTGTCGGGCATGCGAGGACGTCTGCCCGTGGAACTGCATCTACATGATGTCGCCCGGCATCGTCACCGGCGCCGCCGAGCACGCCGTTGGCGACGAGGTGGACAACGCCACGGCGGTCTTCGTGGTCGACGACAACGCGTGCACGCGCTGCTCCGTGTGCGTCGACCGCTGCCCCACCGACACCCTGTACTATGCGCGACTGCCCGAGGGTTCCAAGGGCGGACAGCGCACGATGGCCGAGGTCCCCGCGTCGCAGGCAGAAGGCGTATGAGCGCCCGCGGCGTCCCGACGGTTCTCGCGCTCATGCAGCCGAAGGCGGTAGCGCGAAGGGAGAGAACGTGAAGCTGAAGCCGCCGTCACCCGGCGATCTGGGTGATCGGATCAGGGAGACCGAGGTCTGGAAGTCGATCTTCCGGCCGGGCTCGATCTTCCGGAAGGGCTACAAGGACACGTCGCGCGACCGCGCGCTCGCGACGATGAACAACGTCCTGTACCACCTGCACCCGGTGAAGGTGAAGCGGCACGGGCTGAAGCTCACCTACACGTTCTGCTTGGGCGGACTCTCGTTCTTCCTGTTCATCCTGCTGACGATCACCGGCATCTTCCTGATGTTCTTCTACCGCCCCACGGCCGACATCGGCGGCGCGCAGGCGTTCGCCGACATGCAGAACATCCGGACATCGGTGTTCTTCGGCGACCTGGTGCGCAACCTGCACCGGTGGGGCGCGCACCTCATGGTCTTCAGCGTGACGCTGCACATGGCGCGGGTCTTCTACACCGGGGCGTACAAGCCGCCGCGCGAGTTCAACTGGGTCGTCGGCGTGATCCTGCTCTTCCTCACGCTCGGCCTGTCGTTCACGGGCTACCTGCTGCCGTGGGACCAGCTCGCGATCTGGGCGGTCACGGTGGGCACGTCGCTCGCGGGGTACTCACCCTTCATCGCGAAGCAGGCGAACTTCCTGCTGCTCGGCGGTGTCGTGGTCGGCCCCGAGACCTTGCTCCGCTGGTACACGCTGCACGTGATCGGGTTGCCGTTCGTGTTGGTGATCTTCCTCGCGGTGCACTTCTGGCGTATCCGCAAGGACGGCGGCATCTCGGGACCGCTCTAGAGGGAACCAGGGGACGACATGGCCAAGGAAGACACCCCGCTCGACCAAGCAGTCTTCGACTCCGCGCTCGAGGCCGAGCTCGCCAAGGGCACCGACCGGCGCGTGGCCGAAGGCCGGGCCCGTTCGGCCGCGGTGCGCGCCTACCGCGCCGCCAACCCTGAGGAAGCCGCGAAGCACGAGGCCGCGGGTGCCAAGCCCGCCGCTGCCGCCGCTGCCGGCGGGGGCGGCACGACCCCTGCAGCTGCCGCAGCCCCTGCAGCTGCCGCCCCGGCCGCCGCCGCTCCTGCGGGAGCCCCCGTCGCCGTCGCAGCCGCCGCCGTCACGACCCCGACGCGCGAGGCGCCGCTGCCGACCGGCAACGTCCCCACGCCGAAGAAGGGCGCCGAGGACAAGCACCGGCTGCTCGCGCTCGTGCCCCCCGAGGGCATCCAGCGCGTGGAGCGCGAACAGGGCGATCGCGTGAACGTCTGGCCGCACCTGTTGATCGAAGAGTTCGTGGCGATGTTCATCCTGCTCGCCGGCCTGACGCTGTTCTCCACCTTCATCAACGCGCCGCTGCGCGAGCTCGCGAACCCGAACCTCACGCCGAACCCGTCGAAGGCGCCGTGGTACTTCCTCGGCCTGCAGGAGCTGCTGCGCTACTTCCACCCGATGGTCGCAGGCATCACGATCCCGACGTTCATCCTGGTCGGGCTCGCGGCGATCCCTTACGTCGACCGCAACCCGAGCAACAAGCCCGGCGACCGCAAGATCGCGATCACGATGTTCACGATCCTCTTCATGTTCGGCGGCGTGCTCACGATCATCGGCTCGTTCTTCCGCGGTCCCGGCTACAACTGGGTGTGGCCCTGGGCGCAGGGGGTGTTCTTCGAACTGTGAGCACGCTGTTCCCCGGTCTGTTGGGCATCTCCACGCCGTTGGTTGCCGCGATCCTGGCGTTCGTGGTGCTCGACATCTTCGCGATCGTCTTCGGCCTCTCGTTCGTGCGGGCGAACCGGGCCGCCCGCGAGACGGCCGACGGCCAGATCGAGGTGGCCGGCAAGCCGGTCAAGTCGCTGTCCCGCCGTGACTTCTTCCGTCGCTCGCTGTTGACCTCGCTCGTGATCTTCGGCGCACAGTTCGGCGGCGCGACGATCGCCTTCCTCTGGCCGAACCTGAAGGGCGGGTTCGGATCCTTGGTGGACGCCGGCAACATCGACGACATCAAGGCGGAGATCAACGACGCCGGCGTGGCCTACAACGGCACGGGTCGCTTCTACGTCGTCGAGTACAGGGGGTCGCCGACCGGCGACATCGACTACGCGACCGAAGGCGTGACGGCCGAGGGCATCATGCCCCTGTACCAGCGGTGCGTGCACCTCGGCTGCCGGGTGCCGTACTGCGGCTCGTCGAAGTGGTTCGAGTGCCCCTGCCACGGCTCGAAGTACAACACCGCGGGCGAGTACAAGCTCGGCCCGGCGCCGCACGGGTTGGACCGCTTCAAGGTGTCGGTGAGCGAGACCGGCGACGTCCTCGTCGACACGGCCGAGGTGATCCTCGGGCCTCCACGGGGTGCCGACACGATCAAGGACCCGCCGTCGGGCCCGTTCTGCGTGGCGGTGCAGTGATGCTCGGCCTCTCCCAGGCGCAGGGCATCGTCCTGGCGGTCGGTGGGGCGATCTTCGTGGCGATCGCCGGCGCCGTCCTCGTCCTTCGCGGGCGAGCTCGTCAGGAGGCCGACATCCCCAACGCGATGCGCCCGGGACCGTCCGACCCGGACCTGGAGACGCCCCTCCTGCAGAAGCTCCAGGGCTGGGGCGTGGTGCTCGTCCTGTTCTTCGTCATCTGGATGCCGGCCGTCTGGCTGCTCGAACCCGAACAGAACCTCGATCAGGAGCAGGACCTGTCCGACGATGCGATCGCACGGGGCGCGGCCGCCGTCCAGCTGTTCACCGAGGAGAACCAGGGCGGCGTCGGGTGCGTGCAGTGCCACGGGCCAACACTCGAGGGGTCGCTCATCCTCAACACGCTCACCCCCGACGACCCCAACGACGTTGTCCCGACGCCGAACCTCACCACGGTGTGCGGGGGGCCGTTCACCAGCCACGCGGCCATCTACGGGCTGAGGGACATCTACACGACGATCGATCAGGGCCGCGGGCTGATGCCCTCGTGGAGCATCCGGTACGCCGGCGCGCTCGGCGACCAGCAGATCAACGACATCGTGAACTACCTCGTGAGCATCCAGGACGAGGAGCAGGTCCCGTTCGAGAACAACGTGTGCACGAACCCGGAGGCCGTCGACGCCGCGGTCGAGGAGTTCCTGAACGGCAACCTCGCCGACAAGCCGAACCCGACGACCAATATCCAGCTCTGATGATCGGCGCCGGCTGCCTCGGGTTCGAGATCGGGTGCGAGACCCTGATCAAGGGCGGGCTCACCGTGATCATGTCGTTCGTGCTGTTCGTCGGGAGCATCCTGCTCGTGCTCGCGGCGGTGTTCGGCCGGCGCATGGGGTACCTGGTCCTGGCCGTCTCGTTCTTCGGCTGGATGATCATCCTGTCGTCGCTGTGGACGTTCGGCTTCTTCTCGCAGGGCCTCGACACGCCCGTGAACCTCGGTCCGCGCGGCACCGAGCCCGCGTGGGTGGTCGAGTCGGCCGGGACCGATCCCGAGCCGGTCTACGAGGCGTTCGCCGCGTACCCCGGCGACGGATGGCGCGAGCCCGGCGACAACGACGAGGACACGGCGTCGGTCCAGTCGGTGACGTCGGCGACGCAGGGCTTCCTCGCGGAGCAGGCGAACGAGGAGCTCGGCAAGGGCGAGCACGAGCCCGGGGCGCTCACGACGACGGACTTCACCGTCCAGAACATCGAGTTCTTCGCGACCGAGGACGGGGTCTCGCTCGCCGCCGCCCACGCGTTCTTCACCGACGGCGGGCCGATCCTCACGGTCTACCTCCGCCACGACTCGGGCAGCGTCGACCGCTACTCCTGGATGTTCCTGATCGGCTCGACGCTCTTGTTCGGCGCCCACCTCCCGTTCCTGGACCGGGCGGAGCGCAAACGCAAGGAGATCCTGACGGGCGGGACGGCCCCGCCGTGGTACGGACCCGCTTAGGAGGACCGATGCTCGCGCAGGAAGCCGCGCCGTTGATCGAACAGGGGGCCGTCCAGTTCATCCTGTTCGGCGTGACCGTGATCGTGATCTTCATCGCGCTCTGGTTCACGATCGCGAAGTAGTCCCACGGATCCGGCTAGGCGTCCGCGGATGCCCTGCGCCGACCCTTGACCTCGGCGAGCGCGGCCTTGCGTTGCTCGTAGTAGGTGAGGATCTGGAGCTCGACGGCCAGATCCACCTTCCGGACCGACACCCCCTCGGGGACGACCAGCGACACCGGCGCGAAGTTCAGGATCGAACGAACGCCGGCTTCCACCATCGCGTCGGCGACGGACTGCGCGGCGGGCGCGGGCGTGCAGATCACCCCGATCAACACGTCGTGGTCGCGAGCGATGACCGGCAGGTCCTCCAGCGGACGGATCCGGAGACCGCCGACGTCTTCCCCCACCTTCTCCGGGTCGTTGTCGACGAGCGCCGCCGGCCGGAACCCGCGCTCCGCGAACCCACGGTAGTTGGCGAGCGCGTGCCCGAGGTTGCCGATCCCGGCGATCACGATCGACCAGTGCTGCGTGAGCCCCAGCTCGCGTCGGATCTGATGGACGAGGTACGCGACGTCGTAGCCGACGCCTCGCGTCCCGTAGGAGCCCAGGTGCGACAGATCCTTGCGGACCTTGGCCGAGTTCACGCCGGTCAGCTCCGCGAGCTCCTCCGAGGACACCGTCGGGGTCCCCGACTCCGCGAGCTCGACCAGAGCTCGGAGGTACACGGGCAGCCGTCCCACCGTGGCCTCCGGGATCGAACGTTCGATCACTCCCGGGGATAATAGTGCATTCGTGAATCCGATTCACGAATGCACTAGGTCGCCACCGCCTCCGCGAAGCGATCGGCGTCCACGCGGATCTCGAACAGCTCCTGCCCGTCGACCAGCACCACGGGGATCCGGATCCCGTACTCGAGCTCGAGCTCGTCGTCCCCGGAGACGTCCAGCTCCCGGTAGTCGAACGGCGTCCTCGCCCGCTCCGCCATGATCACCTCGCGGGCCTCGTCACACAGGCCGCATCGGGGTCGCGAGTACATCAGGACCTCGGGCACCGTCGCATGCTAGCGAGGGAGCGGTGGTCGCCGTGTGGTAGGAACAGCCCGTGGGAGAGGACGACCGGCACGATCTCGAGCTCCACCGGCTGGTCTCCGCTCGCGAACGATCGGCCTTCGACGAGCTCTACCGCCGGTACGCCCGCTCGGCCTACGGGGTGGCGTTGCGCGTCACCTCGCAGGACCTGATCGCCCAGGAGGTCGTCCAGGATGCCTTCCTAGCCCTGTGGCGAGCGCCCGAGGCGTTCGACCCCACGCGAGGCGCGTTCCGGTCGTTCTTCCTCTCCCTGGTCCACCATCGCGCCGTCGATGCGGTCCGGCGCGAGGAACGCCTGCGCAGACGGACCGAGCGGGCGGCGAACCTCGAGCCCGCGACCGGCGAAGACCCTGCGGAGGACGTCGTCGAGGACGCGTACCTGCGCGTTCGGCGCAAGGAGGTTCGCGCCGCGCTCACGACCCTTCCTCCGGCGCAGCAACAGGTGCTCGAGATGGCGTATCTCGACGGCAAGACGCAGGC